>NZ_JBWKYF010000117.1:0-13107 GCF_059423605.1 Variovorax sp. GW460-12-1-14-LB1 | reverse complement strand
GTGAGGAAGAGGGCAAGGAAGGTGGGGGGCTGCCTCCGGATTCGAATCATGTCGGTCTGTTTTCCGCGAATTGGTTTTTCTTCTGCCCCCGGTGAGACGAGTTCGAGCGCACTTTCCGGTAACGGGGCAAGGGGGAAAAGCCCTCGGGCCCGGCCTTCTAGAATTTCCGGGTCCGCCGCCGGGCATGGGAGTTCAAGGAAATTTCGCCGGCGGGCCTTCGCGCGTTACCGGAAATCTTCGGGCCGTTCGTCTCACTGTCTGTCGCCAATCCCGGCGACCTGCCGCTTTGTGTGTCGGCCCTTCAATTTCCAGGAGCGCTTCGTGGTTCTCAGTGACTTGGATGCCTGGTTCGTCAGCGAGGTGCTGCCGATGGAAGCCGCGCTCACGCGCTTCCTTCGCCGCAACTGGCGCGACGACGCCGAAGTGCCCGACCTGCGGCAGGACGTCTACGTGCGCATTTACGAGTCCGCCTCCAGATCCATGCCCGACCAGGTCAAGCCCTTCGTTTTTGCCACCGCGCGCAACCTGCTGATCGACCGCGCCCGGCGCGCGCAGATCGTTTCCATCGAGATCATTGCCGACCTCGACGCGCTCGATTTCTCGGCCGACGAACTCACGCCCGAACGCCATGCCGCCGGCCGCGGCGAGCTGCGGCTGCTGCAGACGGCGCTCGACGCGCTGCCCTCCAAGTGCCGCCGCGTGGTCGAGATGCGCAAGATCGACGGGCTCTCGCAGCGCGAGGTCGCCACGCAGCTGGGCATCACCGAGGACACGGTGGAGCGGCAGGTCTCGCGCGGCGTGCGCGCCCTGGCCGACGCCCTGCTGTCGGGCGGCGTGCAACTGGACACCAAGGCCTTCGGGCGAGCGCAGAACGAGCGGAGGCTCTCACCATGAGCGAAGCCCAGCGCATTGAATCCTTGGCCGCCGACTGGCTGGCCCGCCGCGACAGCGGCGACTGGACCGACACCGACCAGCAGCAGCTGGACGCCTGGATCGCCGCCTCCATCGCCCACCGCGTGGCCTGGCTGCGGCTGTCCAGCGCCTGGGAGCGCGGCGACCGGCTGGGCGCGCTGCGCACGCCAGCGGTTCCCATTCCCCTGCCCACGCCGGCACCCGCACCGCAAGCCGCACGTCCGGCCCCGCGCCTGTCGCGCTTCTCGCTGCAACGCATCGCCGCCGGCGTGCTCGTGGCCGCCGCGGGCACCGCCTGGCTCGGCTGGCAGTACACGCAGGAAGAACGCGGCCAGCACTACGCCACGGCCGTAGGTGCGCGCCAGTCGGTCGCGTTGTCCGACGGCTCGAAGCTCACGCTGAACACCGCCACGCAGGTGCGCACGGCCGTGAACGACAGCGGGCGCAAGGTGTGGCTCGATGCGGGCGAGGCCTACTTCGACATCGCGCACGACAAGAACCATCCCTTCGTCGTGATCGTCGGCGACCGCCGCATCACCGTGCTGGGCACGCGCTTTCTCGTGCGGCGCCAGGGCGAGCAGGTGAACGTGACGGTGGAGGAGGGGCGCGTGCAGATCGCCGCGGCCAAGCCCGATGCCCGAAGCGCCGAGCCCACCGTGCTCACGCGCAACCAGGCGGCGGTCACGCATGCCGACAACGTGCTCGTGATGTCGAAGGCGCCCAAGCAGGTCGACGACGAACTCAGCTGGCGCGAAGGCAAGCTCGTGTTCGACCAGACCACGCTGGGCGACGCGGCCGCGCAGTTCAATCGCTACAACCTGCGCAAGCTCGTGATCGCCGACCCGGTCATTGCGCAGGTGCGCATCGGCGGCAGCTTCGATGCGAACAACATGAGCGGCTTCGTGGGGCTTCTCAAGCAGGGCTTCGGCCTCGCCGCGCATGAGAGCGGCAACGAAATCAGAATTTCGAATCCGTAAATTACCGGAATGTGACGGGGCATTCGTCTCAGTGGGTACCCAAACAAATAACCACGCTGGAGACACACACAATGAATCGCACCGCGCCCCGCACCGGCCTGCCGCCCCAGATGAAGAAGCGAACGTACGGCGCACTGCGCCCCTGGGTCATCGGCGGCGCGTGGGCGCTGGCCAGCGGCATGGCCGCGCACGCACAGACGCAGGCCCCGCCGCAGGGCTTCGACGTGAGCGGTGGCGATCTCAAGACCGCGCTGGACGCCTACATCGCGCAGGGCGGCGTGCAGCTGCTCTACAAGGTCGACGACGTGAAGGGCGTGGCCACGCGCGGCGTGAAGGGTGCGCTCTCGCCGCAGGACGCGCTGGCGCGGCTGCTCGAAGGCACGCCGCTGCAGACGCGCCGCGGTGAGGACGGCGCCATCGTGATCTACACGGCCGCCGCTGCGAAGCCGCAGGCCGACGAGGCGCCGCAGTCGCTCGACAGCGTCACCATCACCGCCACGCGCCGCCGCGAGCCGGTGCGCGAGATCCCGATGCAGGTCAACGTGATGAAGGCGCAGGCGCTGGAGCGCGCGGGCGCCAAGAACCTGGCCGACTACGTGGCCGAGCAGCCGGGCGTGAACCTCACCAGCAGCGGCAGCGTGGGCGGCACGCTCACCATGCGCGGGCTGACCACCGGCCCGGTGCAAGGCATCGCGACCGTGGGCGTGTACGTGGACGACGTGGCCACCGGCATGAGCTCGGCCGGCGCGAGCGGCGGCAACACGCCGCTGGACATGGGCATGCTCGACCTCAGCCACATCGAGGTGCTGCGCGGCCCGCAGGGCACGCTGTACGGCGCCGGCGCCATGAGCGGCGTGCTCAAGTACGTGACCAATCAGCCCGACACCATGGAGTTCGCGGGCTCGGTGAAGCTGGGCACCTCGTGGACGCAGGGCGGCGGTCCGGGCTTCACGACCGGCGCGGTGCTCAACGTGCCGCTCAAGGAAGACGTGGCGGCCGTGCGCTTCGCTGCCTTCACCGACCAGTTCGGCGGCAGCTACGACGCCACGGGCCTGGCGCGCGGGCGCAACATCGACCGCGGCCACACCGACGGCGGCCGGGTCTCGCTGCTGCTCACGCCCACGCGCGAACTCACGGTGCGCCTCACGGGCACCGTGCAGGACGTGCATCGCAAGGGCCTGGGCTTCGAGGACATGGACCAGCGCACGCTGCGCCCCTGGACGCGGGAGCGCACGCGCCAGCTGTCGGCCAACGAGTCGTACAGCAACCTCACGCAGCTGTTCGGACTGGACGTGGAATACGACTTCGGCTGGGCCCGCCTGAACTCGATCACCTCCGCGCAGGACGTGAAGATCAACAACGTCGTCGACGTCACCGGCCGCTACGGGCCGCTGCTGAGCGCGCTGCGCGTGCCGGTGGCCTCGGTGCCGGTGAACAGCGCCGTGGAGCAGCACCGCGTCAGCCAGGAGTTCCGCCTGACCTCGCGCTCGGGCACCACCATCGAGTGGCTGGCGGGCCTGTACCTGAACCGCGAACGCGGCAGCAACAACGGCGTCATGGACGCCAACCTGATCGGGGGCCGCAGCCTCGGCCTGCTGACCTCGACGCAGTCCTCGCGCTACCGCGAGGAGGCGGCCTACGGCGACGTCACCTGGAACGTGACGCCCAGGTTCTCGCTCACCGGCGGCGTGCGCCTGGCGCGCAACAACCAGAAGTACGCCAGCCGCCAGACCGGCCAGCTCGTCGGGTCGGTCGCCGCCAGTGCCGCCGGCACCTCGTCGGAAAGCCCGACCACCTACCTGGCCGCCGCCAAGTACACGCTGTCGGAGACGAGCACCATGTACTTCCGCGCGGCCAGCGGCTACCGCCCCGGCGGTCCCAACGTGCTCAAGGCCGACACCGACCGCAACGTGGTGCAGCCGATGTACAACTCCGACTCGCTGTGGAGCTACGAGCTGGGCTACAAGGCCGACCTGCTGGACCGCACGCTGTCGCTGGAGGCGGCGCTGTACGACATCGAGTGGACCGGCGTGCAGCAGCCCACGCGCAGCGGCGCCTTCGTGTTCGTCACCAACGCGGGCGCGGCCCGCATCAAGGGCAGCGAGGTCACGCTCAACTGGAAGCCCAGCAAGGAATGGCGCTTCACCGCCAATGCCGCGGCCGTCGATGCGCGCCTGACCGAGGATGCCAAGGGCCTGGGCGCCAAGGCCGGCGCGCGCCTGCCGCACACGCCGCGCTTTGCCGCCACGCTGGGCGTGACGCGCAACTTCAGCCTGGCCGACCACCCGGCCTACGTCGGCATCAGCGCGCGCTACACCGGCAAGCGCGATGCGGGCTACCGCGGCAGCACGGCCATTCCGAGCATCAACATGCCGGCCTACACGCTGGTCGACCTGCAGGCGGGCATCGACTTCAAGCGCTTCAGCGTCTCGGCCTACGTGCGCAACCTGACGAACAAGCGCGGCATCGTGTCGATCGAAACCGGACTCAACGCGAACCCGAACCTGGTGACTGCGGCGCTCGTGCCCGCGCGCACCATCGGCGTGAACGTCAACGTTCCGTTCTGACATGTCGGGCCTCCCACCGTTCGCGGCACCGATGCCGCTGGATGCGGCCGCCCCTGCGGCCCTGGAAACGACCCGCAAGGCGCCCACCAGCGCCTGGTATGCGCTGGCGGTGCTCATCATCGCGACGGTGCTGGGCTCGATCGACAAGGTCATCCTCACGCTGCTGACGGAGCCGATCCGCCAGACGCTGTCGCTGTCCGACACGCAGCTCGGGCTGCTGCAGGGCGCGGGCATCGTGCTGTTCACCGGCATCGCCACCTTGCCGCTGGGCTGGCTCAGCGACCGCTACGACCGGCGCGTGGTGCTCGCGGCCTGCGTGGTGCTGTGGAGCGCCGCCACCGCCATGCGCGGCACGGCCATGGACTACGGCGTGCTGTTCGTCGCCTCGGTCGGCCTGGGCGTGGGCGAGGCGGGCCTCACGCCCATCACCAACAGCATGATCCCCGACCTGTTCCCGCGGGCGCAGCGGGTGCTGGCCAATGCGGTGTTCGCGTTGTCGGCCATCTTCGGCAGTGCGCTGGGCGCGCTGCTGGGCGGCACCATCGTGCACCTCACGGACGACCTGCGGCCCTGGCTGCCGGTGGCGATGCAGCAGCTCGAAGCTTGGCGCCTGACCTTCTTCGTGCTGGCCAGCGCCGGCATTCCGGTGACGCTGCTGGTGCTGTCGATCCGGCGCACGCCGCGCGGCGGTGCGCAGGAGGCCAAGGCCAAGCCGGGGGCACCGGCCACCGACGCACCGGGCGCCACGACCCTGCGCCAGCACCTGCGCCAGCACTGGCGCACCTTCGCGGGCCTGGTGGTCGGCGTGGGCCTGACCAGCGTGGGCCTGAGCTCGCTGGGCACCTGGCTGCCGATCCTCACGGCGCGCACCTACGGCGTCACGCCGGTGCAGATGGGGCAGGGCATGGGCCTGGCCTTCCTGTGCGGCACGGTGGCCGGCGGCCTGCTGGGCGTGCTGTCGATGCGCTACGTGCAGCCGCGCATGGGGCCGGCGGCGGCGCTGCGGCTGATCATGCTGGGCAATCTTTCGGCGGCGCTGATGTCGACGCTGCTGCTGTTCACGAGTTCGGCCAACCACAACTTCGCGCTGCTGGGCCTGCTGGTAGTGCCGCTCATCGGCAGCGCGGTGCTGCTGCCCAACGTGCTGCAGGACGCGGCGCCGCCGCACCTGCGCGCCCGCACGATCGCCATGCTCACGCTGGCCAGCCTGCCCTTCGGCGTGGTGGGGCCGCTCGTGGTCGGCATGTTGTCGGACGCCCTCAAGTCGATGCCCAACGGGCTGGCGGTGTCCATCGTCGTGACCACGTTGGTCGGCGGCAGCCTGGGCGCCATGGTGCTGCGCGCCGCCGAAGGCCCGTTCGTTCGCCTGATGCGCGAAGCGAAGCCGAACTGAGCCTGCTGCGTCGAGATTCCGCTTCCCCCTTTCATCGTTCGTTGTTCCTCCATGTCACAACCACACCCTTCAGCCTCTCTTCCTGACACCGCCTCCGCACTGGCCGCCATCGACGCGCTGGTGGCGCCCCTGAACCGCAGCGACGCGCCCGGCCTGGTGCTGGCCATCGCGCAGCATGGCCGCCTGCTGTACCGCCGCGCCGTCGGCATGGCCAGCCTGGAGATGGGCGTGGCGCTCAAGCCGACCACGCGCATGCGCATCGCCTCCACCAGCAAGCACTTCACGGCCATGGCCGTGCTGCTGCTGGCCGAAGACGGCCTGCTCGACGTGGAAGACCCGGTGCAGAAATACCTGCCCGAGCTGCCGCAACTGAGCGCCAACGGCCCCACGCTGCGCCACCTGCTCACGCACACCAGCGGCTGGCGCGGCCACGACGAGCTGTGGGCCATTGCGCACGGCCTCACGTTCACGCTGCCCGGCCCGGGCCTGCCGGCCATGGCGCGCCAGAGCGAGCTGAACTTCGAGCCCGGCACGCACATGGTCTACAGCAACGGCGGCTACTTCCTGCTGGCCAAGATCGTCGAGCGCGTGAGCGGCAAGAGCTTCAACGACTTCCTGAAGGCGCGCCTGTTCGACCCGCTGGGCATGGCGGACACCTCGTCGGTGGTGACCGACCTGGACGTGGTCCCCGGCATGGCCGGCCTGTACATGCCCGCGCCCGGCGGCGGCTGGCGCCGCGGCCTGTACCCGTGCGAACTCGACGGCGGCGGCTCGCTGGTGTCGACGGCGGACGACATGCTGCGCTGGCTCGCGCACATGCACGGCAGCGAGAAGATCGTGGGCAGCGCGAAGAGCTGGGCCCTGCTGTCGGCGCCGACCACGCTGTCGTCGGGCTCGAAGGTGAACTACGGCTTCGGCCTCGCGCGCCACCCGTACCGCGGCGTCGAGATCGTGCACCACGCGGGCGCCGTGCTCGGCGCGCAGTCGCAGATGATCAGCGTGCCCAGCCACGGGCTGGACATCATCGCCATGGTGAACGGGGCGCCCGTGTCGCCGTCGGCGTTGGCCCTCAAGGTGATCGAGCTGCTGCTGGGCGACGCGCTTGCGCCGCCCGAGGTGCGTCCGCTGGCCAGCGCCTTCCCCGCGCTGCCCGGCCAGCGCTACCACGCCCCCTCCACGGGCGGCCTGCTGGGCTTTGCGGACGTGGCCGGCAAGCTGGCGCTGTCGTGGCAGGCCGGCGAGGCCAGGCCCCTGAACCAGGGCGACGGCACGCTGTGGCTGGGCCTGCAGGACCTGCCGACGAACGACCTCGTGATCGACACCACCGACATCGACCCGCAACGCGCACCCGATGCCTTCGTGCTGCACGAAGGCGGCCAGCCGCGCCGCTTCGAGCGCCTGCCCGAGACCGCGCCCGATGCCGCGTCGCTCGCCGACGAACTGTGCGGCGACTACACCAGCCCCGACCTCGACGCCACCGCGCGGATGGTGCTGGTCGACGGCAGGTTGCAGCTCACGGTGCAGGGCCGCCACGGCCAGCATGCGTGCGTGCTGACGCCGCTGTCGGCCGACGTGGCGACGCTCGCCTCGGTCGACCCGGTGCTGGCCCAGCTGGGCAAATCGGTTCTCAACGTGGAGCGCAAGGGCGGCCGGGTCGTGGGACTGCTGTTCGCCACCACGCGCTCGCGAAACATCCACCTTGCCCGCCAGGAGCCCCGCGCATGAAGTTCTTCACCACCCTGTTCGCCACCGAAACCAACACCTTCGTCTCGGCCCCCACCGGCCTGGGCAGCTACGAGGAATACGGCATCTTCCGCGGCGACGCCAGCACGCGCGACGCCACCGGCTACGGCCTGTACGCGGTGGAAGTGCGCCGGCAGCTGGCCGCCGAAGGCCATGAAACGGTCGAGAGCCTGCTGGCCTTCGCGCAGCCGCTGGGGCGCACCGTGCGCAGCGTGTACGAGCGCCTGCGCGACGAGATCCTGGACGACCTGCGCAAGGCCGGCCCGGTCGACGGCGTGATCCTCGTGCTGCACGGCGCGATGGTGGCCGACGGCTACGACGACTGCGAAGGCGACGTGATCTCGCGCGTGCGCGAGATCGTCGGGCCGAACGTGCCCATCGGCGTGTCGCTCGACCTGCACTGCCACTTCACGCAGAAGATGGTGAACACGGCCGACGCGATCATTTGCTACAAGGAATATCCGCACACCGATGCCTTCGAGCGCCTGACCGAGCTGATCCGCATCGTGGTCGACACCGCGCAGGGCCGCGTGAAGCCCGTGACCGCCGTGCACGACTGCCGCATGGTCGGCAAGTGGCACACCACGCGCGAACCGATGGCCGGCTTCGTGCGCCGCATGCAGGACGCCGAAAAGCTGCCGGGCGTGCTCTCGGTGTCGTTGGGCCATGGCTTTCCGTGGGCCGACGTGCCCGAGTCCGGAGCAAAGCTCTGGGTGGTGACCGACAACGCCCCCGCGCTGGCCGCCAAGCTCGCCGAAGAACTCGGCCGCGGCTTCTGGGACCTGCGCCACGAGACCGGCGTGCCCTCGCTCTCGATCGAGGAGACGCTCGCCAAGGCCATGGCCGTGCAGGGCGGCCCCGTGGTCATTGCCGACACCGCCGACAACCCCGGCGGCGGCGCCACCAGCGACAGCACCTTCATGCTGCGCGCCGTGGTCGAGCGCGGCATCGGCGACGTGGCCTTCGGCGGCGTGTGGGACCTGGGCGCGGTGCAGTTGTGCCGCGACGCGGGCGTGGGCGCGAGCTTCGAGCTGCGCCTGGGCGGCAAGTGCGGCCCGGCCTCGGGCGACCCGATCGACCTGCATGTGACGGTGATGAACGTGGTGGAGGCGCATTCGCAGGGCGGCCTGTCGGGCGTGCGCACGCCCATGGGCCCGTGCGTGTGGGTGCAGGCGGCCGACGGCGTGGACATCGTGCTCATCAGCAAGCGCAACCAGGTCATCGGCGCCGATCTCTTCACGGGCCTGGGCATCGACCTGGCGGCCAAGAAGCTGGTCATCGTGAAGTCGGCGCAGCACTTCCACGCGGAGTTCGGGCCCCTGGCCAAGTCGGTGCTGTACGTGTCGACGCCGGCCTCGCTGAGCACCGACTTCGCCAACCTGCCGTACCGCGTGCGCGACCTGGACTACTGGCCGCGCGTGGAACAGCCCGGTCGCCCGTACCACATGGCCGCACCCGGCGAGCTCTACACCATCGACGGCCGCGCGATGCACCTGCAGCGCAGCGGCCCCGTGGCGGCCAGCGCGGCGCAGCCCACGATCGTGATCGAAGCCGGCGGCGGCTGTGCCTCGCCGACCTACGCGCGCCTGCAGCAGGCGCTGGCGGCCAAGCACCCGGTGATCAGCTACGACCGCGCCGGCATGGGTTGGAGCGAAGCCGACGACGCGCCCTTCGACGGCGAGCGCACCGCGCACCGCCTGCACGCGCTGCTCGAAGCCGCCGGCGTGACGGGCCCGATCGTGCTCGTCGGCCATTCGCTCGGCGGCCTGCTGAACCGGGTCTACGCGGGCCTGTACCCGCAACAGGTCGCAGGTGTGGTGATGCTCGACGCCAGCCACCCCGACCAGTTCGCGATGTACGAGCACCCGCCCGAATCGCAGTTCGCGGCCGAGCGCGTGAAGCGCGCGGACTTCCAGGCCGGCGGCACGCCGCCGCCGGAGCAGGCACCCATCGAGGCCCTGTTCGCCGACATGCCGCAGGTGCTGCGCCAGATGAAGGCGACCTACACGCCCGAAGCGCTCGACACCATGGTGGCCGAGGTGCGCGGCCTGCCGCACGTCGCGCGCCAGGCGGCCGCGTCGCCCGACTTCGGTGCGCGTCCGCTGGCCGTGCTGTGGGCCAGGCAGCAACCGCTGCCGGCCGGCGCCGATCCGGCCATTGCCGCGGTGCAGCAGCGCTGGCCCGAGTTCCAGGAAGCGCATGCGGCGCTGTCGACGCAACGCCGCCTGGCGTGCATCGAAGGCGCCGCGCACATGACGCTGGTGCTGCTGCCGCCGCTCGTGCAGCGCGTGGCCGAGGAAATCGACAGCGTGATGGCGCAGATCGCGTCCGGAACCGGCCGATGACGCCCCTGGCCGAACTCACCACGCCCGCGCTGCTGCTCGACGTCGGCGTGCTCGAACGCAACTGCGAAGCGATGGCGCAGCGCGCCGCGCGCCACGGCGTGGCGCTGCGCCCGCACCTGAAGACCGCCAAGTCGGCGGAGGTGGCGCGGCGCGCCACGCGCGGGCAGGCCGGCGGGCTTACGGTGTCGACCGTGGCCGAGGCCGCCTACTTCGCGCGCCACGGCTTCACCGACCTGACCTACGCCGTGGGCATCGACGCGAACAAGATCGAGGCGCTGCACGACATCCAGCGCACGCATGGCGCGCGCGTGACGCTGCTGGCCGATTCGGTCGAGGCGGTGCAGGCGGCCGGTGCCCGCGCGCGGGCGCTGGGCGCGAGCTTTCGCGTGCTGCTGGAGATCGACACGGGCGGCGGCCGCGGCGGCGTCGGTCCGCGTGACGACGGCCTGCTGTCGCTCGCGCGCGAGGTGCAGCGCAGCGAATCGCTGGCGCTGGCCGGCGTGCTCACGCATGCGGGCCACAGCTACCACGTGCAGGGCGGCACGGCGATCCGCGCCATCGCCGAGGCCGAGCGCGCCGGCGCCGTGCATGCGGCCGAGCGGCTGCGCGCGGTCGGCATCCCGGTCGAGGTGGTGAGCGTGGGCTCCACGCCCACGGCCGTGTGCGCGCAGACGCTCGAGGGCGTCACCGAGATGCGCCCCGGCGTCTACACCTTCTTCGACCTGGACCAGGCGGCGCGCGGCATCTGCGGCGTGGACGACATCGCGCTGTCGGTGCTGGCCACGGTGATCGGCCACAACCCGCGCTCGCGTCGCGTGCTGATCGATGCCGGCGCGCTCGCGCTGTCGAAGGACCAGTCGGCGGCTGAGTTCCGCGCCGGCCTGGGCTTCGGGCTGGTGTGCCGGGCCGACGGCACGGTGCCGCTGCCCGGCCTGTGCGTGGCCGAGCTGCACCAGGAGCACGGGCTGATCGCCTGCGAAGGCGATGACGACGCACAGGCCATGTTCCGCGCGCTGCCCCTGGGTGCCCGCGTGCGCGTGTTGCCGCACCACGCCTGCATGACGGCCGCGCCCTACGACCGCTACCACGTGGTGCAGGGCGCGGGCAGCGGCGTGCAGGCGGTCTGGGACAAGGCGCACGGCTGGCAGGCCGGCGCCTGAAGCAATCTATTTTTCTGGAGAAGACAACGATGACGAAGACATTCCTTGCACGGCTGACGGCCGTGGCCGCGCCCTTTGTTCTGGCCCTCGGCCTGGGCAGCGCGCCGCAACTCGCAGGCGCCCAGACGCCGGCCGCACCGCAGGCCGCGGCCAGTGCTGCTGCCGCCACGCCGGCGCCCGTGGCGGTGCCCGAAAAGCCCGCCGCCCCGGTTGCCGCGCCGGCCGCCACCGCCAAGGTCGACAACCCCTACGGCGTGGGCGCGCTCTGGTCGCAGAGCGATGCGGTCGCCAAGGCCGTGCTCGCCATCCTGGCGATCATGTCGATGGGCAGCTGGTACGTGATCGTCACCAAGCTGCTCGAGCAGATGCGCATGGGCCGCCAGGCGCGCGCGGTCGACAACGAGTTCTGGAACGCGGGCACCGTGCAGGCCGGCACCGCGCGGCTGGCCGAGGGCAGCCCGTTCCGCTTCATCGCCGACGCCGGCATGCAGGCCACGCAGAAGCACGACGGCCTGCGCGGCAAGGTCGACTTCGCCGACTTTGTCGACCTGTGCATCCACCGCGCCACCGAGCGCGTGCAGCGGCGCCTGGGCAACGGCATGTCGCTGCTGGCCACCGTGGGTTCCACCGCGCCCTTCGTCGGGCTGTTCGGCACTGTCTGGGGCATCTACCACGCGCTCACCGCCATCGGCGTGGCGGGCCAGGCCTCGATCGACAAGGTGGCCGGCCCGGTGGGCGAGGCGCTCATCATGACCGCCATCGGCCTGGCCGTGGCCGTGCCCGCGGTGCTGGGCTACAACTGGCTGCTGCGTCGCAACATCACCGTGATGGACGACGTGCGCGAGTTCAGCGGCGAGCTGCACTCCGTGATCCTGGCCGGCAGCGCCGCGGCCTGACGCGCGCGCACGCACGCAAGCGGATCGCGCCATGGCGATGAACATCCCGGCTTCCGGGGGAGACGAGGAACAGGCCATCGCGGCCATCAACACCACGCCGCTGGTCGACGTGATGCTGGTGCTGCTGATCATCTTCCTCATCACCATCCCGGTGGTCAATTACTCGGTGCCCGTCGCGGTGCCGAAGGAGCGCAACGAGGTGCGCGAGAGCAAGCCCGAGACCGTCGTGATCTCGGTGGAAGCCAGCGGTCGCACTTACTGGTACGACACGCCGGTGCGTGACACGCCCGCGCTGGTGGCGCGGCTCACCAAGGTGGCGGCCCTGAACCCGCAGCCCGAGGTGCACATCCGCGGCGACTGGCATTCCGACTACGAGCCGGTGGGCCGGATCATCTACGCCTGCCAGGCGGCCGGGATCGCCAAGGTGGGCTTCATCACCGAGCCGCCCGCGCGCAACTGAGACGAGCAGACAGCGAGACAAGCAAGCCATGCCAAGAAAACAGAAGCAGGGGCGGCGCAGCAGCACGCCTTCCGACGAGCCGATGATGGACATCAACACCACGCCGCTCATCGACGTGATGCTGGTGCTGCTGATCATGCTGATCATCACCATCCCGATCCAGCTGCATTCGGTGAACCTGAACATGCCCACGGGCAACCCGCCGCCCAGCGACCTCAAGCCCGAGGTGCTGCGCATCGACATCGACGCGCTAAGCGTCGTGCAGTGGAACGGCGAGCCGCTGGCCGACCGCACGGAGATGGAACGGCGCTTCGAGCAGGTCGCCGCGCAGGCCGTGCAGCCCGAGGTGCATCTGCGGCCCGACCGCCGCGCCAAGTACGAGGTGGTGGCCGGCGTGATGGCCTCGGCGCAGCGCACGGGCGTGAGCAAGCTGGGCATCGTGGGCGCGGAGCAGTTCATCCCATGAAGCGCTCCCGCAAGGACTTCAACCCGAAATCACGCTTCGGGCCCGTGGGCATCGCGGTGATGGTGCTGTTCCACGTCGGCGTGGGCTATGCGCTCGTGTCGGGGCTGGCGCGCCAGACGGTCGAGCTGATCAAGAAGCCGATGGACGCGACCATCATCAGCGAGATCAAGCCGCCGCCACCTCCACCC
>NZ_JBWKYF010000116.1:0-13240 GCF_059423605.1 Variovorax sp. GW460-12-1-14-LB1 | reverse complement strand
GCCCTAAGAGGCCTGGAAGCTTTTCGCGCCTTGGTCGAAGACATCAACCAAGGCAGCGGCGCCGATCGTCTACAGACCGGCGCCGCCTTTCGGCCCCCTACCGCGCAGGCGCCGCCGCAGGCAGCACCATCGGCGCCCCCAGCCGCGAGGCGCGCTCCCAGCCCGGTTGCGACTGCGCGCGCTCCAGCTCGGCCACCACCTCGGCACGCGTGCGGGGTTGCGTGGCCTTCACGGGGATCGGTGCGCCCCAGCGCAGCACGCCGGCCCACTCGGGGCTTTGCTGCGCGGCGCGCAGCTCGGCCACCACCTGGGCGTCGGTCTTGCCCGGGCCGGCGTTTTCGGGGTGCTCCTTGATACCGGCTTCGGTCGCCGCGAAATGCGCGGGCCCCTCGACATGCTGCTGGCTGGTTTGCGCGCCGGCCACCAGCGGGAGCGCTGCGGCAGCCACCGCCGCCAGCGCAAAGGCCATCTTCCTGTTCGTCATGTGTCATCTCCTTCGTTGAACGCCGAAGAGGACCACCCGCTTCGGCGATGGCGGTTTTGCTTCGCCATGCCGACACGCTAGAAATTCGGACCGTCGCCGCGCGAACGGTTCAATTACAAAAACGACAGGATGAAGACCAATTCATCAATTCTCTGCAAGCGGCAAACGGAGCTTTCCAATTCGTAACCCGGCTGCACGGAAAACGTAATTGAAAAAGGCGGCTTCGGTCTTTTCCTGTCGCAATCGATCGATATGATTTGCCCAGACGCATGAACCATGCGGAAGGCAGAAGAAATCAATTGAAGGTATTTCCGCACGCCGAACCGGAGCTCCAACGCGGTGCGTGGGGGCGATGAATTTCATATTCAATTCAAGGGCAACAATGAAAAGACAATTCCTCACGGCCGCCGCACTGTTCGGTGTCGGGTTCGCCAATGCGCAGTCTTCCGTCACGCTGTTCGGCGTGGTGGACACGGGCATCAGCAATTACTCGTCCAAATCGCAGGACATGAACGGCGCCACGCTGTTCAACCCGTTCTACGTGAACCAAGGCACGCGCACCGCGAGCCAGACCGCGCTGAGCTCGGGCGGCTATTCCACGAGCCGGTTGGGCTTTCGCGGCACCGAGGACCTGGGCGGCGGGCTCGCGGCCAGCTTCTGGCTCGAGGCGCCGATCAGCCCCGACGACGGCAAGACCGGCATCACCACTTTCCAACGCCGTTCCACGGTCAGCCTGTCGGGCGGTTTCGGTGAACTGCGCCTGGGCCGCGACTACGTGCCCACGGCCTGGAACGACATCGTGTTCGACCCCTTCGGCATCGTCGGCGTGGGCCGCAGCCTGATCTTCACCGCCGCCAACACGAACGCCGGCGGCGGCTCGGGCGGCTTCGGCGGTGACCTCAATTACAACCGCGCCAGCAATTCGATCGGCTATTTCCTACCGAAGAATCTGGGAGGCTTTTATGGCCAATTCATGTACGCGCTGCATGAAAACACCAAATACGACCCCGGCACGGCAACGCCGCCCGGCGTCAATGCGGCGGGCGTACTCAATTCGGGCAATTCGGCTGCATCGCGCGCAGGCCGCTACCTGGGCGGGCGAGTCGGTTATGCCAATGGCCCGTTCGACGTGGCCGTGTCGTATGGCAACAGCACGGCGGCCGACAATTTCTATGCAGGCACCACCGACAACGTCAAGACCTTCAATCTCGGCAGCTCCTACGATTTCGGCGTGGTCAAGCTGTTCGGCGAATTGTCGCGAATCAAGAAAACGCGCGATTACGCCGTCACGCCCTTGGTCGGCGGCGCGCCGGACGTAGACCTCACGGGCTACCTGATCGGCGTGACCGCGCCCGTCGGCCCGGGCCTGATCCGCGCCTCGTATTCGCAGGTCAAGTACGACCTCAACGCCGTCAACCTGCCGTTCACGCCGTCGGTCGCCGACCCCAAGGCCAACAAGCTGGCCATCGGCTACATCCACAACCTGTCCAAGCGCACCGCCCTGTACGCCACCGTCGCGCGCATCAGCAACAAGAACGGCGCGGCGCTCACGGTCGGCGGCCCCGCCTTCGTGAACACCGGGGTGTTCGTGCCCAAGACCTCGACGGGCTACGACGTCGGGCTGCGCCACTCGTTCTGATCAGGGAAGACTGTCACGCGCAAGCAAGGAAGCAAGTGAGTGAATGACCGCGGGCGGCCCTGCGCCCGCGGATGTTCCGTTTCTCCAGGAGCCCGTCAGGCGGGTCCATTCGGTCCGCCCTGGTGCGGACCATTTTTTTGGGACGAGAGAAGCGCGCCTCAGTCGGGCACGGTGCCCGCCGGCGCCGCCACCGCGCGCGCCGCGATCGGCACCGACATCACGATCGAGGTGCGCGTCTCGCCCAGGTGGTTGATGCTGCTCACGAACGATTCGAGGTGCTCGATGTCGCGCGCGACCACCTTCAGCACGTACGAGTCCTGCCCCGTGACGTGAAAACATTCGAGCACTTCGCGCCGGCTGCCGAGCAGCTTCAGCAGCCGGGCCTTGTCGGGTTGCGCGGTGGTGATGCCGACGAGCGCGGTGACGGTGTAGCCCGCCTTGCGCGGCGGCACCACCGCGCGGTAGCCCTCGATGACGCCGGCCTCTTCGAGGCGCTTCACGCGCTCGGAGGTCGACGGCACCGACAGCGCCACCTGCCGCGCGAGCGCCGTGAGCGAGGTGCGCGCGTCCTGCTGCAGCACGTCGAGGATCTGCCAGTTCTTGGCGTCGATTTCCATGGATTTCAGGCCCGATTGAGAATTTCGCTTCCGATTTCAGGCAAGGCATGCTGCGCGCCTGAATTTCGCCATTCTCGCCATGCAGGCCTCGCCGAACAATCGACGGCATGGACTTCGCTCTCTTTCTCAAGGCCCTGGTCATCGGCCTCTCGATCGCCGCACCCGTCGGCCCCATCGGCCTGCTGTGCATCCAGCGCACGCTCGCGCATGGCCGCACGATCGGCTTTCTCAGCGGCCTCGGCGCCGCATTGGCCGACGCCTGCTATGGCGCCATCGGTGCGTTCGGGGTGTCGGCCGTGGTGTCGACGATGGTCGCGGCGCGCGTGCCGCTGGCGCTCGGCGGCGCGGCCTTTCTTGCGTGGATGGGCGTGCAGCTGCTGCGCGCGCCGGCGGCCACGCAGGCCCGGGCCGCGGAAGACGCGGCCACGCCAGTGAAGGCGCTGCTGTCGGTGTTCGTGCTCACGCTGGCCAACCCGATGACGATCCTGTCGTTCGTCGCCGTGTTCGCCTCGCTCGGCAGCGGCCACGTGGGCAGCGGCAGCGGTGCAGCACTCACGATGGTGATGGGCGTGTTCCTCGGCTCGGCGCTGTGGTGGTTGGGGCTGTCGAGCATCGTGTCGATGGTGCGGCACAAGCTCGGCGCGCGCGTGCTGCAGGGCATCAACAAGCTGTCGGGCGCGCTGCTGCTGGGCTTTGCGGTGTTTCAGCTGTCGACGTTGCTGTCGCGTTGACGAATCAACCAGCCGGCTTGCGGCGCGCGGGCTTGCGCGCACCCAGCGCGCTCGCCAGCGCCTTCGTCGCCCAGTCGCGCAAGGCGTGCGGGTCTTCGAGCGCATCGACCGGCGCCTCGTAGTAGCTCGCGACCTTCACAGTCGAGGCGCTGGTCGCGTACGAGAACGGCACCGCGCCCAGGCGCTCGAAGTCCGGCCGGGTGGCGTCGTCCACGCGCAGGTACAGCGTGCCCTTCATCACGAAGGCGAACTGCACGCCGGCCTGCACGAGGCCGAAGCCGCCGAAGAAGCGCTTGACCTCGATGGGGCCCATCGCGCCCAGCGACTCGGCCAGCTCGAGCGCTCGCCCGTGCGAACGCTCGGCACCGCCGGCGACGGCCGCACCTTTGGCGCGGCTCAAACGACCGCCTTGCGTCGCGCGTCGGTCACGGGCGTGCCGCCATGCACTTCGAGCAGGCGCAGCAGCGCCTCGGAGCTGTGGGCCTTGGCCCAGTCGCGTTCGGAATCGTTGATGCCGACGAGGTGCAGGAAGTCGAAGCGGCCCGAGTCGAGCTGCGCCGTCGCGGGGTAGTGCTTCGGCTCCATCAGCACCACATGGCGCAGGGCCACGGTGCCCTTCTCGCGGATCGCTTCGCCGACGGGAATGCGGTCGCCGTAGTCGAAGGGCTGCTTGTCCTCACCGAAGTGCGAGTGCGCGAGCAGCACGTTGTAGGCGAGCAGGCGGCGCAGCAGCTTGATGGCCCATTGGTCCTGCGGCTGCGACGGCACTTCGATGACCAGCTCGGAGCCGATCCACGAATAGTCTTCCGGGTCGTAGTCGGCCGGTTCCGTTTCCCAGGGCGTGGAGCCGCCCGAGGTCACGTACAGCCAGGTGTTGCGCACGGGCGTGGGCGCGAATTCGAACACGCCCAGGTGCAGCCAGCGCGGATCGACGTCTTCGGCGCCCAGCGCCTTGAAGTCATCGAAGTCCAGCACGTAGATGCCGGTGCGCTCGGGGCCGAACAGGCGCGGGTAGAGCGTCTCTTCGCGGTAGGCCCACACGTCTTCCATGGAACTCATCGGCGCATCCTCCTCGTTGGAACGAGGGCATTCTCGTCGTTCAACGTGACCGTTGCATACGCCGCAGGGCGGGCCATTCGAGGTTGGTGAAGGCGCGCAGCACCCACTCCACCGGGCCGTACGCAAAGCGTGCCAGCCACCAGCGGCTGACCAGCATCTGCGCGCCGAAGATGCCGAAGGCGACCATCAGGCTCATGAACGGCCCGAGCTCGCCGATGAGCCGCAGCCCATACGCCAGGAAGAGCCACGCGCACACCGCCGACTGCAGCAGGTAGTTCGACAGCGCCATGCGCCCCGCCGGTGCGAGCGCCTGCGCCAGCCAGCCGCCCCAGCGCGACTGGAACAGCAGCATCATCGCGCCCACATACGTCGCCGTGAGCAGCGGCGAGGTGAAGACGCCGACCGCCAGGCCGAGCACGTCCCAGCGCGAGCCCGGCACGACGGACGCGGTCCACGCATACACGGCCGCGCCCGGCAGCCCCAGCACCAGGCCGGGCACCAGCAGGCGCTTGAACAGCGGCCGGTAGCGGTCGGCCCGCGCGAACAGGTTGCGGCGGCCCTCGATGACGCCCGCGAAGAACATCGCCAGCGCCATCGGCGCCTGGACCAGCCCGAGCACGATCCACACCTGCGACAGCTCGCGCAGATGCTGGCGGATGACCGTCGCCGCCGTGCCGCGGTAGGCCGCGAGCGCCGAGGCCGCGTCGGCCCTCGCGGTGCGAAGAACGTCTTCGGTCGCCGGGCCGCCCAGCATCGCGAGCATGCCGATGGCACCCCACACCAGCGCGGTCGCCAGCACCAGCCGCAGCGCCCAGCGCGCCAGCACCGCGTCGCTCTGGTGGCGCAGCGCCAGCAGCACGGCGCCGAGCACCGCGTAGGTCGTGAGGATGTCGCCATGGAACAGCAGCACCGCATGCAGCGCGCCGATGCACCACAGCGCCACCAGCCGGCGCGCCAGGCGCGGCACGAAGGGCTTGCCGCTGCGCTGCGCCGACTGCATCTGCAGCGTGAAGCTGTAGCCGAACAGGAACGAGAACAGCAGGTAGAACTTGGTCTCGAACAGGAACGCGACGGCAAAGGCCGCCACGCGGTCCAGCCCCGAACGCATCATCGGGTCGGGCAGCGGCTGGCCGTAGTACGGCGAGGCAAAGGCCGCGATGTTCACGACCAGGATGCCCAAGAGCGCAAAGCCGCGCAACGCATCGACGAGCGACTGGCGCTCGCCCGCTACTGGAGTGGGGTTCATGTGCCCCGCCCCGGCTTCGCGAGAAAGCGGCCCACCACGCGCCGCAGCATGGGCGCCTCGCGCGCGGGGTCGAAGCCCGTGTCGAGTGCCAGGCGCGAGAACACGCCGTCGATGAGCGCGGCGATCCAGTTGGCCGATTGCACGGGGTCGAGCTCGGGGTCGATCTGCCCGCGCGCCGCCGCCTTGCGCAGCAGGGCCGCGAGGCCGTCGCGCATTTCGGTGTCGCCCGCGGCCACGCTGGCGCAGACCACCGGGTTGCGCAGGGTCTCGGCCGCCACCTCCAGCGCCAGCCGCGAATAGCTGCGGTCGGAGGCAAAGACCATCACCACGTCGAGGAACGACAGCACCACCTCCAGCGGGTCGGGCGGGTCGTCGTCGATCGCGGCGAAGTACGCGGCCGTGTCGCGCCACTCCTCTTCGGCCAGGGCCTCGATGATCGCGTTCTTGCTGGGAAAGTAATGAAAGAGATTGCCGGGGCTCATGCCCGCGGCGGCGCAGATCTCGGCGGTGGTGGTGGCATGGAAGCCGCGCCGCGCAAAGCAGTCGCCCGCGGCCTCCAGGATCTGGCGGCGCTTGGCCTGCTGACGTTCGGGGTCAACTTTGCGCACGGTGGTTCTCGCGGAATTCGGTCATGCCCGAATTATTAGACCGAGCGCTCGATCTATTCTGAAGGAAGCCTGAAGAAACCCTTCAGGCAGCGCGCGTGGCCGCAATGCCCCGGATGGTGTCCAGCAGCAGGCGCGCGCCCTCGCCCGTCTCGGCGCCGCGCCGCACGGTCACGCCCACCGGGCCTTCGGTGCTCGCCGTGTCGATGGCCACGCGCTTGAGTTCGCCGCGCGCCACGAAGCCTTCCACCGCGCCCTGCGGCGCAAACCACACCGCGTCGGAGCGTTGCAGCAGGCCCACCGCAAAGCTGGTGTCGGTCGCTTCCACCAACCGGGCGGGCAGCGCCAACCCCTGCGCGATGAGGAAGGCGTCGGCCGTGTGCCGGATCAGCGTGCCCGACACCGGCAGCACCAGCGGGTAGGCGGCCAGCGCATCGAGCGTGGGCTTGCGCCGCGAGGCCAGCGGATGGCCGGGGCGCACCACCAGCAGCAGCACCTCGCTGTACAGCTGCTCGAAGGCCAGGTCGGCCATGGCCGAGGCCTGCGCCAGCCGGCCGAGCACGAGGTCGATTTCACCCTGGCGCAGCTGCGTCATGAGCTGCGCGTTGGTGCCGCTCACCACGCGCACGCGCATCGCCGGGTGCGCCGCATGCAGCCGCGCGACGGCTTCGGGCAACAGGTGCGCCGCCATGTTGGGCAAGGCGCCGACCGCCACGCGCAACTGGTCGGCCTCGGGCTGGTCCATGGCCAGGCCCAGGCCTTCGCGCAGGCCGCGCAGCGCCGACACGGCGTGCCGCACCAGCACCTCGGCGGCCGGCGTGAGCTCCACGCCGCGGCGGCGGCGCAGCAGCAACTGGCGGCCCACGATCTCTTCGAGCTCGGCCACCGTCTTCGACACCGCCGGCTGCGTGAGCGACAGCGCCTCGGCCGCGCGCACCAGGTTGCGCTCCTGCGCCACCATGACCAGGCATTGCAGGTGGCGCATCTTCAGGCGCTCAAAGTTCATGGCTGACATGCGGTTCTCCTCGAAGCCGGTGGGGCGACGTGCTTTCAAAAATAACCAGAGGGAATAGCTGGCGGAAGAGACTTCAGTTGTGCCGCGCCGCGCAGCCTTCTAGAGTGCCGTGGATACGGAGACAGACAAAGCAGCCCATGACCACGATTTTTTCCTCGAAGCCTTCCTCTTCCTTCGGCACGCGCCGCCGCCTCACGCTCGCCGCCGCCTGCGCCGCGCTGGCCCTCGGCCTCGCCGCGCCGGCCGCGCAGGCCCAGGCGAGCTACCCCGCCAAGCCCGTGAAGTTCCTCGTCAACTTCCCGGCCGGCGGCCCCATCGACATCCTCGGGCGCGCGCTGGCCGATGCGCTACAGAAAGACCTGAAGCAGCCCTTCGTGGTCGACAACCGCCCCGGCGCGGGCGGCAACATCGGCGCCGAGGCCGTGGCCAAGAGCCCGGCCGACGGCTACACCGTGCTGCTGGGCATCGACAGCACCTTCACCGTCAACCCGCACCTGTACGCGTCGATGCCCTTCGCGGCCAAGGACCTCAAGCCGCTGATGATCTTCAGCTCGTCGGGCCTGAGCTTCACCACCGCCGCCTCGGTGAAGGCCAGGACGCTGCCCGACTTCATCGCGCAGGCCAAGGCCGAGCCCGCCACCTTCAGCTCGGCCGGCAACGGCAGCCCGGGCCACATTGCCGCCGAGATCTTCGCGAGCGCCACGGGCGCGAAGATCGTGCACGTGCCCTACAAGGGCAACGCCCCGGCCGTGATGGCCATGCTCAGCAACGAGGTGCAGGCCGGCATCGTCGCCACGCCCGGCGTGCTGCCGCAGATCCAGGGCGGCAAGCTGCGCGCCCTGGCCGTCACCGGCCGCCAGCGCGCGCCGCTGCTGCCCGAGGTGCCCACCGTGGGCGAGCTGGGCCTGAAGGACCTGGAGTTCGAAGTGCTCTACCTCGCCATGGTGCCGGCCGCCACGCCCGAGCCCGTGATGCAGACCCTGCGCCAGGCGCTGCACAAGGCGCTGGCCCTGCCCGAACTGAAGGCCCGCCTGGCCTCGCTCGACATGGTGCCGCTGGCCGAAACCGATGCCGCCGCCACCGCGCGCCTGGCCACGGCGCAGGCGCGCTACGGCCGCATCGTCAAGGCGACCGGGATGAAGGTGGACTGACGGCCTTGCCGCTGCGCGCCGTGCTGTTCTTCTTGCCGTTGCCTGCTGCCGCAGCAGCCGCCGCCGCATGGCGCCCCCGGTCGGCCTTGGGCAGCACCGCCTGCGCCACCATGGTTTCGGCGTGCGCCTGCAGCCGGTGCAGCGCGTCGTCGAAGCGCGCGGCATCGTCTGCGTCGAGCGTGCCCATCAGCTCGGCGTTGATGCGCGTCACCAGCGGAAAGAGTTCGTCGTACAGCGCCTGCCCCGTCGCCGTGAGGCCCAGCCGCACCTGCCGCCGGTCGCCCGCCAGCGCCGTGCGCGACACCAGCCGCTTGGCCACCAGCGAGCCCACCGCCTTGGAGGTGCGCGCCCGGTCCAGCTGCGCATGCTCGGCCAGTTGCGACGAGCCCAGCTCGCCCCGGCTGGCCAGCACCGCGATCAGGCGCCACTCGCGCCGCGTGATGCCGAAGCGGCCCTCGCACAACCGGATCACCATGCTGCCCGCCACCGCGAGCAGGCGCGACAGCCGGTACAGCAGCAGGTCGTCCAGCGGGCGGCGCGGCGGGGTGGCGGCGTCTTCGGCAGTCATGGGGCGGGGTCTCGAAAGGCCGGGTAAATCCGGGCGATGGTTGATTTGATCAATCGAATGTAGCGTCTCCAGAATCGTCCGCAGCCGCGGCCACCCGCCCCGGCCACGCACAGACCCTGCCGAACGCCGAACGAGACCCCGGAGAGATTGACGATGCCCCAGCTTCCCGACCCGACCCGCCGCCGCACCCTGACCACCCTTGGCGGGCTGGCCCTTGCACCCCTTGCATCCTTCGCACCGCTTGCGTTCGCGCAGCAGCAGCCCGCCGCCTTCACCCCCGGCCAGCCGATCAAGGTGCTCATCGGCGTGCCCGCCGGCGGCACGCAGGACGTGCTGACCCGCGCCATTGCCCACCAGGTGCGCGATTCGCTCGGCCCGCTCATCATCGACAACCGCTCGGGTGCGGCCGGCCGCATTGCCGTGGACGCCGTGAAGACCGCGCCGCCCGACGGCCACACCCTGCTGCTGGGCACCGCGAGCATGATGACCATGTTCCCCAGCGCCTACCGCAACCTGTCGTACGACCCGATCAAGGACTTCGTGCCGCTGGTGAACGCCGCGCGCTTCGAGCTGGCGCTCACCGTGCACAAGGACGTGCCCGCCAACACGCTGGCCGAGTTCATCACCTGGGCCAAGGCGCAGGGCGACAAGGTGAGCTTCGGCTCGTACGGCGCCGGCACGCCCTCGCACTTTCTGGGCGAAATGCTCAACCGCGCGGCCGGCCTGAAGATGGTGCACGTGCCCTACCGCGGCTCCACGCCCGCGCGCCAGGACGTGATGGGCGGCACCGTGCCCGTGTACTTCGACACCATCGGCGGCGCGCAGCAGATGCTGCCCACCGGCCGCGTGAAGGTGCTGGCCACCAGCGGCGACAAGCGCTCGCCGCTCATGCCGCAGCTGCCCAGCTTCGTGGAGAGCGGCTACAAGGACGTGGTGGCCACCGCGTGGTTCGCCTACTACGCGCCGCTGAAGACGCCGCCCGCCACCGCCGAGAAACTGCGCACCGAAATCATCCGCGCCGTGAACAGCCGCGACGTGCGCCAGCTGCTGCTGCAGAACGGCATGTACCCCGTGGCCGACGGCCCCGAGGCGCTCGTGAAGACCATGCGCGAAGACATTGCCCGTTGGGCCGGCATCATGAAGGCCGTGAACTTCCAGGCCAATGACTGACCGACCGATCGACAACAAGGACACACCCTTCATGATCCCGCGCGCCCTCCCCGCTTTCGCTTCTTCCTTCAACCCGGCCCGCCGTCGCCTCGCCGCCGTGCTGGCCATGGCCGGCCTCGTGGCGGCCATGGCCGCCCCCACGCTCGCACGCGCGCAGGCCCCGCTCGACAGCCCGCTGCGCATCGTCGTCGGCTACGCGCCCGGCGGCGCCACCGACCGCGTGGCGCGCATCGTGGGCGACAAGCTCGCGGCCCAGCTCGGCGTGCCCGTGATCGTCGACAACAAGCCCGGCGCGGGCGGCCGCCTGGCCGCGCAGCAGGCCAAGGCCACGCCCGCCAACCAGAACGTGCTGATGCTCGCCAACCCCGCCGTGATGGTGGTGGCGCCGCTCGTCTTCAAGGACAACGGCTACGACGCCGAGCGCGACTTCGTACCCGTGTCGCACGTCAACGCCTACGACTTTGCGCTGGCCGTGTCGCCCACCCTGCCGGTGCGCGAGCTGAACCATTTGCTCGCATGGATGCGCGCCAACCCGCAGCAGGCCAACGTGGGCGTGCCCGCCACCGGCAGCCTGCCGCACTTCTTCGGCCTCATGGTGGGCGAGAAGGCCAAGGTACAGACCCAGGTGATCGGCTACCGCGGCTCCGCCCCGCTGCTGAATGACTTGATCGGTGGCCAGGTGCCCATTGCCGTCGACACCGAAGACGTCGTGCTGCCCCAGCACACCGCCGGCAAGCTGCGCATCCTGGCGCTGTCGGGCGAAAAGCGCTCGCCCTTCGCGCCCACCATTCCGACCTTCAAGGAAGCCGGCCTCGACCTCGCCGCCACCGGCTGGAACACCTTCTTCGCGCCGGCCACCATGCCCAAGGACAAGGTCGAACGCCTGGCCACCACCATCCACGCCGTGATGCAAGACCCCGACACCCAACGCAAGTTCAAGGACGCCGGCATGACGCCGGTGGTGAGCACCCAGGCGCAGACCGCCGCGATGCTCAAGGCCTACAAGGCGCAATGGGCGCCCGTGGTGCAGAAATCCGGCTACCAGCCCTGATCGAAAAACCTCTCAGCGACTTATGACGACACGCAGCACCCGCCCCAACATCATCTTCATCGTGGCCGACGACCTCGGCTATGCCGACCTCGGCTGCTACGGCGGCCGCGAGGCGCCTTTTGGCCGCGTGTCGCCCGTGCTCGACGGCCTGGCCGCCAACGGTTTGAAGCTCACGCAGGGTTATTCGAATTCGCCCGTGTGCTCGCCCACGCGCTTCGCGATGATCACCGCGCGGTATCAGTACCGCCTGCGCGGCGCGGCCGAAGAGCCCATCAACAGCCGCAGCCGCGGCAGCACCACGCTGGGCCTGCCCACCGAGCACCCCACCCTGCCGTCGCTGCTGAAAGACAGCGGCTACAAGACCGCGCTCATCGGCAAGTGGCACCTGGGCTACCCGCCCAGCTTCGGCCCGCTGCGCTCGGGGTATGAAGAATTCTTCGGCCCCATGTCGGGCGGTGTCGACTACTTCACCCACTGCGACTCGGCCGGCCGCCACGACCTCTGGTACGGCGAAGAAGAACACAAGGACGACGAGGGCTACCTGACCGATGTGCTGTCCAAGCGCGCCGTCGACTACGTCGAACGCATGGCCACGCAAGAGGCGCCCTTCTTCCTGAGCCTGCACTACACCGCCCCCCACTGGCCGTGGGAAACCCGCGACGACGCCGACAAGGCGCCGCTCGTGAAGGACAACCTGTTCGACCTGTCGGGCGGCAACATCCATGTGTACCGCCGCATGATCCATCACATGGACGAGGGCATCGGCTGGATCATGGCCGCGCTCGAAAAGCACGGCATGGCCGACAACACCCTCGTCGTGTTCACCAGCGACAACGGCGGCGAGCGCTTCTCGGACAACTGGCCGCTGGTCGGCGGCAAGATGGACCTGACCGAAGGCGGCATCCGCGTGCCATGGATTGCGCACTGGCCCAAGGTGATCGCCAAGGGCGGCGAGAGCACCCAGCTGTGCATGACCATGGACTGGTCGGCCACCATGCTCGACGCCGCCGGCGTGAAGGCCGACGCGGCGTACCCGCTCGATGGCGTGTCGCTCATGCCCGTGCTGAAAGACGCCACCCACACCTTCCGCCGCCCCCTGCACTGGCGCATGAACCACCGCGGCCAGGAAGCCATGCGCGACGGCGACTGGAAGTACCTGAAGGTCGACGGCAACGAGTACCTGTTCAACATTCCGGCCGATGAGCGCGAACGCGCGAACCTGGGGAAGAAGGAGCCGCAGCGGCTGGAGGCGATGCGGGCGCAGTGGCAGGCGTGGAATGCGACGATGCCGGGGATTCCGGAGGATGCGACTGTGAGCCTGGGGTACTCGGTGAAGGACATGCCGCAGAGGTGAGCTTCTCAGCGGTCACGCGCTTTGATTTGTTCGACTTGTCGTAGCGGGGCTACGACAAGTCGGACAAGACGAAATGCGAGACAGCTACAGAATCCGCTCTAACGATGCGATCGCTCCATCGAATGGCTCCTCGTCCGGTTGGTTTACGGTGATCTTTGGATGCTCACGGCTCAAGCACAAGCAGCATCTTCAAAGAAGGTACCACGTCTCGGTGCATCCCAAACGACCAAGAGCATGGGCTCAACGAAGCGGGCGCATCAAAGTAAATCCTTCTCTGTGTAGCTCAAGCATCTCCTCCTCCGACATAGGGGAGGTGCTTGGTTGATAGTGCCTTTGGTAGAAATCCTCGAAGTTTTCTGGTTCGCACCCGGCAGCCATCCAGAGATCGAATTCGTCAATGCTGAGCACCAATATCTCCGACGCATGAGAAAGAATTTCCGGATGAAGCGAGACGATCACGTATTTGTACGAACCTGTTGATTGCCGCCGAAATTTGACCCAGTTAACGCAGTAATTTCCGTCTAAGACTGACCCACGTAAAACCCTACCC
>NZ_JBWKYF010000115.1:0-14286 GCF_059423605.1 Variovorax sp. GW460-12-1-14-LB1 | reverse complement strand
CCCTTTTCCCCCGAAAGCCCACTGCCCATGGCAAACCAAGCCCTGATGGCCAACGCGATCCGCGCGCTGGCAATGGATGCCGTTCAACAAGCCAATTCCGGACATCCGGGCGCACCGATGGGCATGGCCGACATGGCCGTCGCCCTGTGGGGCGAGCACCTGCGCTACAACCCCGCCAACCCGCATTGGTTCGACCGCGACCGCTTCGTGCTGTCCAACGGCCACGCCTCGATGCTGATCTACGCGGTGCTGCACCTCACGGGCTACGACCTGCCCCTGGCCGAGATCAAGAACTTCCGCCAGCTGCACAGCAAGACCGCCGGCCACCCCGAAGTCGACGTCACCCCCGGCGTCGAGACCACCACCGGCCCGCTGGGCCAGGGCATCACCAATGCCGTGGGCTTCGCATTGGCCGAGAAGCTGCTGGCCGCCGAGTTCAACCGCAAGGACCTGGCCATCGTCGACCACCACACCTACGCCTTCCTGGGTGACGGTTGCATGATGGAAGGCATCAGCCACGAAGCCTGCGCCCTCGCCGGCGCCTGGCACCTGAACAAGCTGATCGCCCTGTACGACGACAACGGCATCAGCATCGACGGCCAGGTCAAGCCCTGGTTCATCGACAACACCGAAGAACGCTTCAAGGGCTACGGCTGGAACGTCGTCGGCCCGATCGACGGCAACGACGCCAAGGAAGTGGCCAAGGCCATCGCCAAGGCCAAGAAGGAAGCCACCAAGCCCACGCTGATCGTCTGCAAGACCACCATCGGCAAGGGCAGCCCGAACCGCGCCGGCACCGCCAAGGCGCACGGCGAGGCGCTGGGCGCCGAAGAAATCAAGCTCACGCGCGAAGCCATCGGCTGGCCCTACCCCGCCTTCGAAATCCCGGCCGAGGTGTACGCCGACTGGGACCACAAGGCCGAAGGCGCCAAGACCGAAGCCGCCTGGAACGACACCTTCGCCGCCTACACGGCCGCGTACCCCGAACTCGCCGCCGAGTTCACGCGCCGCATGAAGGGCGAACTGCCCAAGAACTTCCACCAGGTCGCGTTCGACACCGTGGTCGCCGCCCACACCAAGGGCGAAACCGTGGCCAGCCGCAAGGCCAGCCAGCTCGCGCTGGAAGCCTTCACGGCCGCGCTGCCCGAAATGCTCGGCGGCAGCGCCGACCTCACGGGCTCCAACCTCACCAACACCAAGAGCACCGCCGCGCTGCGCTTCGACGCCAAGACCGGCGCCGTCGTGCTGAACGCGCCCCCCGCACCGGTGGTGCCCCAGGGCGGCGAAGACGAAGCCGCACAAGGCGATGCCGTCGAGCCGCCGCACGGCGAGATCGGCCGCCACATCAACTACGGCGTGCGCGAATTCGGCATGGCCGCCATCATGAACGGCGTGGCGCTGCACGGCGGCTACATCCCCTACGGCGGCACCTTCCTCACCTTCAGCGACTACAGCCGCAACGCCATCCGCATGGCCGCGCTCATGAAGCGCCGCGTGGTGCACGTGTTCACGCACGACTCCATCGGCCTGGGTGAAGACGGCCCGACGCACCAGTCGATCGAGCACGCCGCCTCGCTGCGCCTCATTCCCAACCTGGACGTCTGGCGTCCGGGCGACACGGCCGAAACGGCCGTGGCCTGGGCTGTCGCACTGCAGAACGCCACGCGCCCGACCGCCCTGCTGCTGAGCCGCCAGAACATCGCCTACGCCGCCAAGAGCGACCTGGGCGACATCAGCCGCGGCGCCTACGTGCTGTCCGAGCCCGAGAACGTCGGCCTCAAGAACAAGAAGACGGCCGCGGTCATCATCGCCACCGGCTCCGAAGTGCAGCTCGCGCTGGCCGCCCAGAAGCTGCTGGCCGACAAGAAGATCGCCGTGCGCGTGGTGTCGATGCCCTCGACCACCACCTTCGACCGCCAGGACCTGGCCTACAAGAAGGCCGTGCTGCCCAAGAAGATCCCGCGCGTCGCGGTCGAAATGGGCTGCACCGACGGCTGGTGGAAGTACGGCTGCGCGGCCGTGGTCGGCATCGACAGCTACGGCGAGTCGGCCCCCGCGCCCGTGCTGTTCAAGCACTTCGGTTTCACGGCGGAGAACGTGGCCGCCACCGTGGAAGCGGCCCTGCGCGACTGAGCGTCGCGCGGTTCGTCCTCTTCCCGTCCGATCAAAAGTTTTTCAACCTTAGGAGCAAGTCAGATGGCTATCAAACTCGGTATCAACGGCTTCGGCCGCATCGGTCGCAACGTGCTGCGCGCAGCCGTGCAGAACTTCAAGAACGACATCGAAATCGTTGCCATCAACGACTTGCTCGAGCCGGAATACCTGGCCTACATGCTCCAGTACGACTCGGTGCATGGCCGCTTCAAGGGTGAGGTCACGGTCGAAGGCAACACGCTGATCGTAAACGGCAAGAAGATCCGCCTGACGCAAGAGCGCGACCCGTCGCAGCTCAAGTGGAACGAAGTCGGCGCCGACATCGTGCTCGAGTCGACCGGCCTCTTCCTCACCAAGGAAACCGCGCAGAAGCACATCGACGCAGGCGCCAAGAAGGTGATCCTGTCGGCCCCCTCGAAGGACGACACCCCCATGTTCGTCTACGGCGTGAACGACAAGAAGTACGCCGGCGAAGCCATCATCAGCAACGCCAGCTGCACCACCAACTGCCTGGCCCCGCTGGCCAAGGTGCTGAACGACAAGTGGGGCATCAAGCGCGGCCTGATGACCACCGTGCACGCCGCCACCGCCACGCAGAAGACCGTGGACGGCCCGAGCAACAAGGACTGGCGCGGCGGCCGCGGCATCCTGGAAAACATCATTCCGTCGTCGACGGGCGCTGCCAAGGCCGTGGGCGTGGTGATCCCCGAGCTGAACAAGAAGCTCACCGGCATGAGCTTCCGCGTGCCGACCTCCGACGTGTCGGTGGTCGACCTGACCGTCGAACTCGTCAAGGACGCCACCTACGCCGAGATCTGCGCTGAAATGAAGGCACAGAGCGAAGGCGCACTGAAGGGCGTGCTGGGCTACACCGAAGACAAGGTCGTCGCCACCGACTTCCGCGGCGACCCGCGCACCTCGATCTTCGACGCCGAAGCCGGCATTGCACTGGACGGCACCTTCGTGAAGCTCGTGAGCTGGTACGACAACGAATGGGGCTACTCGAACAAGTGCCTCGAGATGGTGAAGGTCGTGTCGAAGTAAGACTTCGCGGCTCCCACAAAAAACGCGCCCTCGGGCGCGTTTTTTTATTGGGCGAGTGGCCGTCGAACGGCTCAACGCAGCTTCTCGTTGCGCCGTATCTCGCTGCTGAGCTGCGCCGTCATCCGCGTGGCCGCGCGCCGTGCGGCCAGGCCGTAGTCGCCGTTGAACTCGCCGAACTCCGCCGTGCCGTTGCCGACCGCGCGCACGCGCGTGACTTCGGCGCCCGCGGTGTCGGTCACCACGCAGGCCACCTCGGCCGTGAAGGCGGTGGGCGGCCAGGTGATCCATGAGGACGAGCTCGAATCGGTCTTGATCTGCGGCGTGAACACCAGCGACACGCCCGCCGCCTCGTTGGCCTTGGCATCGCCGGCGGTGCGCAGCACGACCACGTTGCGGTAGACCGCGCGCAGCGCGTCGCGGATCGATTTTTCGAGGTCGCGGTACGGGTAGTAGCTCACGCGGTCGCCGCTGCCGCCGGCGGTGGTCACCTGCAGATCGCGCTGCGCGTCGGTCATCACGTAGGCCACCTTCTTGGGAATGAGGTGGGCGGCCGACCGCGGCGGTGCGGTCTCGGTGATCATCGTGATCGGATGGGCGCAGCCCGCCAGCAGCACGGCGGTTGCCAGTGCTGCGGCCAGCCGGGGCATCGGAGAAGTAAGAAGAAACGACATGGTGCTTCTCCGGCCTTACTGCGCAGACGGCGCGATGGCCGCGACGAATTGCGGATCGGCATACACCTGCCGCAGCAGCGCCCGCACCAGCCGCGGGTACGCGGCCTGCCCGGCGGGCACGGCCACGATGTTGGCGTAGCTCGAGTCGAAGGCGATCTCGCCGCGGTAGGTCTTGCGCAGCGTCTGCGCGGCGTTGCGCGTGACGGTGACTTCGACGTCCATGCGGCCCGAGCCGTTGATCACGCCCAGGTCGAGTTCATTGACGAGGATGCGCGCCGCGATGCGGGTCGGCGCCTTGGGGTCGTAGACCGAGATCTCGCCCAGGTCGCGCATCAGCGCGTCTTCGAGGTACTGGGCGAAGGTGCCGCTGGGCGACACCAGCCTGGCGCGGCGCAGACCCAGCGTGTTGATCCTGTCGTTGGGATCGGTGGGCTGCACCTTGGCCACCGCGACCTTGCCGGGGTTGTGGGCCTCGAGCCGGTCGAGCGCCTCGTAGTCGGCGGCATAGGGCGGCGCGCCGAGCTGCGCGCAGCCCGTGGCCAGTGCCGCCAGCAGGAGCGCGCCAGTGCGCCAGCGCACGCCCTGCGGTCTGGAGACGATCGCCATGTCTTGAACCCCCTCGTCCGAGATGTCTTCTTCTCCCCGGCGCGAGGGTAGCAGGCATCGCGCCGCGCGCGAAGGCGGCGCGAAAGACTCAGATCGGTTCGAGCACGTGGATGCGCTTGCTCTCGGTGAGCTCCCTGGTCTGGGCGCTGAAGGCCGCCATGTGCGGCGCGACCGCGTGTGCCTGCAGGGCCGGCAGCGAGGCCCACTTCTCGATCACCACGAAGGTGTCGGGCCCGAAGCTGGCCTTGGACGGGGGAATGCCCTGCACGTCGATCGTGGCGGCGTACTCGATGCAGCCCTCCTCGGCGAGCACGGCGGCGCGGTTGGCCTTGAAGGCTTCGAGCAGAAGGGCGCGCTGGCCGGGCTTGGCGGTGATGACGGCAACGACTTGGATCATGGAACAGGGTCTCCGGTGAAGTGACATGAACAGAGGAATGCAACGGCCGAATCTACGAGATCGCACGGCGGTGCGCAGGTCCGGTGGGCGACAAGGCCGGCATGCACATGCCGCATGCGACAGTTACCCGCGAGACACACTCTCGCCCCGCCACGGTCGTGTCGAGGTCATAGGATCGGGTCATCTTCCGCATCGACCTGCCTTTGCCATGTTCATCGTCACCCTGACCTACATCCGCCCGCTCGAGGAACTCGACGCTCTGATGGATGCGCATGTCACCTGGCTCAAGAAGCACTACGCCAGCGGCCTGTTCGTGGCCTCGGGGCGCCAGGTGCCGCGCAAGGGCGGCGTGATCCTCGCGCGCTCGGGCGACCGCGAGGGGCTCGAGGCGGTGCTGGCGCGCGACCCCTTCGTGCAGGGCGGCGTCGCGCGCACCGACGTGATCGAGTTCATCCCGAGCATGACCGCGCTGAGCGTCGAGGTGCTGCGCGGCTACTGAGGACCGCGCAGCCCCGGAAGCCGATGTAGATCAGGCTCCCGGCACTTCCTCGCGCCCGTCCGGGTGCCGCGCAAAGCGCGCGGCCTCGGCGCCATGCACCGGCGCCGGGTCGGCCCAGGGCCAGCCGCCGAACTGCGTGCGGCGGTAGTCGGCCATCGTCTGGGCGATCTCGGCCTGCGTGTTCATCACGAAGGGGCCGTACTGCGCCACCGGTTCGCCGATCGGGCGGCCCTGCAGCAGCAGGAACTCGCCGTCGCCCTCGGGGCCGTTGCACAGTTCCACGGCCGCGTCGGCGCGCAGTTCGATGGCCGCCGGCCCGTCCACGCGCCGGCCCGCCACCTGCGCGGTGGCGCCCTTGAAGAAGTACAGCATGCGCCGCGTGCCCTCGCCGGCGGCGGGCGGCAGCGTCCAGCGCGCGCCGGGCGTCATGCGCAGCGTCCAGATCGCCAGGTCGGCACCCGCCTGCGCGGCCCACGAATCGGGCGGCGGCGCGAGCGGGTCGATGGCCGCCTGGGCCTGCGCGTCATCGCGGCCGAAGCGCCCGGCGATCACCGCCACCTCGGTGCGGCCGCCCTGCGCGTCGTCCGAGGCGAAGCGCGGAATCGCCTCCGACCAGAACATCGTGAAGTGCGGCTCGGCCATCTTGTTCTTCGCCGGCAGGTTGAGCCAGATCTGGAACAGCTCCAGCGGATTGGGCGCGCCGGCGTCCAGCAGCGGGAACATCTCCGAATGCACGATGCCCTTGCCGGCCGTGAGCCACTGCACGTCGCCGCCGCCGAAGCGCGCGGTGGCGCCCAGCGAGTCGGAGTGGTCGACCAGGCCCTTGCGCACGATGGTCACCGTCTCGAAGCCGCGGTGCGGGTGCGAGGGAAAGCCCGGCACCGTCTCGCCGTGGTACATGCTCCAGCCGTCCTTGCGGCTGAAGTCCTGGCCGATCTGGCGGCCGGCCAGCGAGGCCTCGGGGCCCATGCGGCCGTTGCCCTTCGGGTACGCGTCGTCGTGGTAGACGCAGAACAGGAAGGGGTCCAGCGTCTGCCACGGGAAGCCGAGTGGCTGGACCTGGACGATGGGAGACGGGCTGTTGCTCTTGCTGTTGTCGTTGCTGTCGGACATATCGGGACTCCTGGGTGAGGCAGGCACGGCCGCCATGCGGGCCGCGCCGGAACCAGGAATATCGGGGCGCCGCCGCCTTTCGGTAGGTGCCTTGCGCGCAACGATCCAGAGCGCATATGGAACGATGGGCATCGTCCGGCCCCCACGTTCACTGCGAGGGCATCTCGGCGTTCGGGTCCATGTAGACCAGTTCCCAGATGTGGCCGTCCAGGTCCTGGAAGCCGTGGCCGTACATGAAGCCGTAGTCCTTCGGCTCGCGCGGCGTCGTGCCGCCGGCGGCCACCGCCTTGGCGACCAGCTCGTCGACCTCGGCGCGGCTCTCGCACGACAGGCACACCAGCACCTCGTTCTCCTTGCGGGCGTCGGCGATGCCCTGGTTCGTGAAGGTCTTGAAGTAGTCCTCCATCAGCAGCATCGCGTGGATGCTGCCTTCGTGGATGACCATGCAGGCGGCGTTCGCGTCGGTGAACTGCGGGTTGAAGGTGTAGCCCAGCGCGCCGAAGAAAGCCTTGCTCTTGTCGAGGTTCCGGACGGGGAGGTTCACGAAGATCTGCTTGGTGGCCATGGTGGGGTTCCTGTGTCGATGAAGGGTGGATCGGGTGTTTTTCGGCGTCTTTGTGTACGCCGTCCACAAAAGATATCAAAGAAAATGGACGGTGTCCACATGATTTTTCAGAGCACCGGAAATCGGCCGGCACCACGTCGTTGAGGGAAAAAAGAGCGGGCATCATGAACACCATGGAAATCGAGTTCAAGTTCTGTATTCCCGCCGGCCGCCTGAAGGCCGTCGAAGCCGCATTGCGGCGCGGCGCCGTCGTGCGCACGCGCCTGCAGGCCCGCTATTTCGACACCGCCGACCAGCGCCTCGTGGCTGACGGCATGGTGCTGCGGCTGCGCAAGGAGGGCCGGCGCTGGGTGCAGACCGTCAAGGCCGCCGGCGACAACGCGCTGCACCGGCTCGAGCACAACGTCGACCTGGGCACCGGCGCCGCCGCGCCCGCCATCGACCCCGCCCGCCACGCCGGCACGCCCGTCGGCGAACGGCTGGCCCGCCTGCTGCAAGCGGCCGACGGTGGTGCGCTGCCGCTGGTCGAGCGCCAGTCGACCGACATCGTGCGGCTCACGCGCGACCTGCGCGTGAGCGGCCCGGCCGGCGCCGTGGTCGAGATGGCACTCGACGTCGGCAAGGTCGTCGCGCACGCGGGCACGCCCGCGCAGCGCGCCTCGCCCGTGTGCGAGCTGGAGCTCGAACTCAAGAGCGGCGACGTGCAGGGGCTCGTGGCGCTGGCGCGGCGCTGGTCGCAGCAGCACGGCCTGTGGTTCAGCACCGTCTCGAAGGCCGAGCGCGGCATGCGCCTGCTGGCCGAGCTGGAGACGGTGCCCGCCGTCAAGGCCGAAGCGCCGCGCTTCCCCGCTCATGGCCGTGACGGCCGCGCCATCCAGCAGGCCGTGGTCGCGTCGTGCCTGGACCAGATGCTGCCCAACGCCAGCGAGATCGCCGCGGGCAGCACCGACGAAGAGCAGATCCACCAGCTGCGCATCGGCATCCGCCGCCTGCGCACCGCGCTGCGCGAACTGGCGGGGCTCGACGCCGACGCCAGCCGCTTCGACGCCGCCACCTGGGAGCCGCCGCTGGTCGACGCCTTCCGCGCGCTCGGCGAACTGCGCGACCGCGAACAGGTCGTGAAGCTCGCGCAGCCGCGGCTGCGTGAAGCGGGGGCGCCGGAGGTCGATCCGTTGGCAGGCGATGCGGTTGCTGTTGCCGCGCAGGCATCGACACCCGGCGACATCGTGCGCGCCGCCGCGTTCCAGGACGTGCTGGTGTCGCTGATCGGCTTCACTGCCGCCGCACCCGAGTCGACGGGCCCGGCACCACTCGCCGCTGACGAGGCCCTTCAGCTGCTGCGCGAGCGGCTCCAGCGCCTGCACAAACAGGCGGTGCGCGACGGCCGGCGCTTCGAATCGCTCGCCACCGAACACCAGCACCGCGCACGCAAGCGGCTCAAACGCCTGCGCTACCTGGCGGAGTTCGCGGCGCCGCTGTTCGCCGAGGCGGAAGGCGGCAAAAAGAAGAAGGACGCGGCCGAGCGCTACCTGAAGGCCCTGCGCCCCGCGCAGGACGCACTGGGCGCGTTCAACGACGAAGCGGTGGCGCTCGCGCTGTACCGCGAGGTCGCATCGCGCGACCCGCGTGCGTGGTTTGCGGTGGGATGGTTCAGCGCGCGCCGCGCGGCGGGGGCGACGGCGTGTCGCGAGGCGCTGGAGAGAATCGGCGAGGCGCCGAGGTTCTGGAAGAAGAAGTAACCAGGAAGCAACTGGCGAAGCGAACGCCGGGCCACGCGGCCCTCGGCGTTCGTCACCGACCCTGTCACTCAGTGATGGTGCCCATGCGCCCCATGCACATGCCGGTGCTCGATCTCCACCGGCAGCGCCGCGCGCACGTCCGTCACCTGCAGGCTGAACTTCAGCGCCTTGCCGGCCCAGGGGTGGTTGCCGTCGAGCAGCACGACCGGGCCCTTGATCTTGGTCACGGTGAAGACGTGCTCGGTGCCGTCGTCGAGCCGGCCCTGCAACTGGCCGCCGACCTTCACGCCGGGTGGGAACTCGGTCTTGGGGATGGTGCGCACCAGCGCCTCGTCGCGCAGGCCGAAGGCGTCTTCGGGGGCGAGGTTCAGCGTGGTCTGGTAGCCCTTTTCCTGGCCGTCGAGCGCCTGCTCGATCTTGGGCAGGGTGTTCTCGTAACCGCCATGCAGGTAGGCCATCGGCTCGGGGCTGGCTTCGATGAGCTTGCCCTGGGCGTCGGCGACTTTGTACTTGAGGGTGACGACGGTGTCTTTTTCGATTTTCATGGCGGGCATTTTCTGTGGAAATCGATCCGCGTCCGAAGTCAGGTCATCCGCGCCCGCCACACATCCGGCAACGCCTCCTCCTCCCGCAGCTTCTGCGTCACCATCCCGATGAACGCCGACACCGCCCGCGGAAGGTGCTTGCGGCTCGGGTAGACCACGCTGAGCCCGTGCCCGGTGCGCTGGTACTGCGGCAGCACTGGCACCAGCCGCCCCGCCTCCACGTCGAGCCGACCCATGGCCGGCGGCAGCAGCGCGATGCCCAAGCCGGCGATGGCGGCCTTGCGCAAGGCCTGCGCGGTGTTGCCGCTGAAGCGGCCGCCCACCTGCACTTCTTCTTCCTTCCCGCCGGGCCCGGTCAGGCGCCAGGTGGTGCGGCCGCTGGGGTGGGCGGGGGTCACGCAGTCGTGGTCGGACAGCTCGCACAGCGTGGCGGGCGTGCCGCGCGCGGCCAGGTAGGCGGGGCTGGCGACGAGGCCGTCGGTGCGCGGGCCGAGCAGCTGGCGGGCGACGTACCCCGAGTCGGCCAGCGCGCCGCCGCGGAAGGCGATGTCGATCTGCTCGGCGATCAGGTCGGCCTTGGCGTCGCTGAGCACGAACTCGACGCGCACCAGCGGGTACGCGGCCAGGAAATCGGCCACCCAGGCCATGGGGAAGAAGTCGAAGAAATCGGCCGTGGCCGCCACGCGCACGCGACCGCTGGGTTCCTGGCTGCCGGTGATGAGCGCCTGCCCGGCCTCGACCAGCCCGTCGACCGCCTCGGCGCACTGTTCGTGAAATGCCTGTCCGGCGCCGGTGAGCGTGAGCTTGCGGGTCGATCGCTGCAGCAGCCGGGTGCCGAGCTGCGCCTCCAGCTGCTGGATGCGCCGGCTCACGGTGTTGGGCGGCAGGCCCAGCCGGCGGCCGGCCTCGGCGAAGCTGCCGTGGCGCACCACCTGCACGAAGACGGCGATGTCGTTGAGGTCGAGCATGGCGAGGCCTATTCCTTCTATTTGTGGACGAGTGCAATCCGACTCTACCGTCTAGTCGATCAATGCGTGCGTGCCTAACCTTCAGTCCATGGCCTTTCCGGCCTTCGACCACCTCATTTCATTCAGGAGCACGCACCCCATGACCGGACAGCAACAACAACCCCGCATCGGCATCGTCATCGGCTCGACCCGCGAAGGCCGTTTCGGCGAGAAGCCCGCGCACTGGATCCACGAGATCGCGAAGCAGCGCACCGACCTGGCCTTCGAGCTGGTCGACCTGCGCGACCACCCGCTGCCCTTTTTCAATGAAGCCGGCGCGCCCGCCTGGGGCCCGGTGAAGAACGAGGCCGCGCAGCGCTGGCAGGCCAAGCTGGCGACCTTCGACGGGCTCATCATCGTCACGCCCGAATACAACCACGGCCCGAGCGCGGTGCTGAAGAACGCGATCGACTGGGCCTACAAGGAGTTCATCCGCAAGCCGATCGGCTTCGTGGGCTACGGCGGCGTGGGCGCAGCGCGGGCGGTGGAGCAGCTGCGGCTGGTCGCGGTCGAGATGCAGATGGCGCCGGTGCGCCACGCGGTGCACATCGGCATGGTCGAGTTCCTGGGCATCTGGCAGCAGGGCAAGTCCTTCGACGACTTCCCGCACCTGGCGCAGTCGGCCACGGGCCTGCTCGACGACATGGCGTGGTGGACCCGCGCACTGAAGACCGCCAGGGAGGCTGTATGAGCGCAGTGGTTGCCACCGACACCCGAGCCATCGTCTACCGCACGCGCGGCGCCAGGCACGGGCCGATCACGCGGCTCATGAGCCCTGGCGACCTGGGCGAGTACCTCAAGCCCTTCGTGTTCCTCGACCTGTTCGGCTTCGATGTCGACGGCGGCCACAAGGGCTTCGGCCTGCACCCGCACTCGGGCATCGCCACGCTGACCTGGCTGATCGAAGGCGACACGCTGTACGAGGACACGACCGGCGAACAGGGCGTGCTGCGTGGCGGCGGCGTCGAGTGGATGCGCGCCGGCAACGGCGTGTGGCACACGGGCGCACCGGCACCGGGCGTGACGCGCGTGCAGGGCTTCCAGCTCTGGGTGGCGCTGCCGGCCGCCGAGGAAAACGCGCCCGCGCAGAGCATCTACCTCGCGCCCTCGCAGGTGCCGCAGGAAGGCCCGGCGCGCGTGCTGCTCGGGCGCTACGGCGCGGCGCAGAGCCCCATTCCGGCGCCCTCGCCGATGAACTACCTGGCCGTGCAGCTCAAGGACGGCGAACGCTGGCGCTACACGCCGCCCGCCGACCACACGGTGGGCTGGGTGGCGGTGAATGCGGGCCGGCTCGACGCGGGCGACGGCACCGGCGGCCCCATCGGCACGGGCGAGCTCGCGGTGTTCGAGGAATCCGGTGCGGCCATCGATGTCGTGGCGCAGGGCGACACGGCCTTCGTGCTCGGCTCGGCGGTCCCGCATCCGCACGAGCTGGTGATGGGCCACTACTCGGTGCACACGAGCCGCGCGACGCTCGACCGGGGCGAGGCCGAAATCCGCCGCATCGGCGCCACACTGCGCGCACAAGGCCGGCTCGCCTGAGCGACGAACCACGCGTAAGCCAGCATGCGCCGCGCGGGCGGCTGCGCCAGAATCGTTCGCTTCTGTTTTTCGCGAACGATCCCGCAGCCGCCCGCCATGAATCTCGTCGACGCCTTCGCCGCCCACGCCACCCGTTTCATCGACATCCGGCGCGACATCCACGCGCACCCCGAACTCGGTTTCGAGGAGCACCGCACCTCCGAGAAGGTGGCGAGCCTGCTGACCGAATGGGGCATCGAGGTGCACCGCGGCATCGCGGGCACCGGCCTCGTCGGCGTGCTGCGCAAGGGCACGGGCAGCCGCACCATCGGTCTGCGCGCCGACATGGACGCGCTGCCGCTGCACGAAGCCAACGAGTTCGCCCACAAGTCGACGAACCCCGGGCGCATGCACGCCTGCGGCCACGACGGCCACACGACGATGCTGCTGGCCGCTGCATGGCATCTGTCGCAGCAAGGGCCGGATGATTTCGACGGCACCGTGCATTTCATCTTCCAGCCCGCCGAGGAGATGGGCAAGGCCGGCGCCAAGAAGATGATCGACGAGGGCCTGTTCGAGCGCTTTCCGTGCGACGCGGTCTTCGGGCTGCACAACTTTCCCGTCGGCGACGTGGGCCGCTTCGCGCTCAACGAAGGTGCGCTGATGGCGTCGAGCAACACCTACAAGATCACCGTGCGCGGGCGCGGCACGCACGCCTCGATGCCGCACACCGGCATCGACCCGGTGGCCGCGGTGGTCACGCTGGCGCAGCAACTGCAGACCATCGTGGCGCGCACCATTCCCAGCACCGAGCGCGCACTGTTGGCGGTCACGCAGCTGCAGGGCTCGGATGCGCCGAACGTGATTCCCGATGTGGCGACGGTGGGCGGCACGATCCGCACCTTTTCCATCGAGGCCATCGACAAGCTGGAGGCGCGGCTGCGCGAAGTGGCGGCCGGCGTGGCGGCGGCGCATGGCTGCACGGCCGAGGTGTACTTCAACCGCTCCTCGCCACCGACCGTGAACCATCCGGCCGAGGCGCGCTTTGCCGCCGGCGTGATGCGCGAGGTGGTGGGCGACGACATGGTCACCGACAACTTCCCCGCCGTGATGGGCGCCGAGGACTTCGCGCACATGCTGCTGGCGCGGCCCGGTTGCTATGCGTTCCTGGGCAATGGCGACGGCGACCACCGGCTCGACGGCCACGGGCCCGGCCCTTGCATCATCCACAACACCTCGTTCGACTTCAACGACGAGATCATCCCGATCGGTGCCAGCTATTTCGTGAAGCTGGTGCAGCGTTGGCTGCCGTCGGGCACCTGAAAAACAACTTTTTTGTTGACGATGAAAGCGGCCACCTCGATGACTTTTCCCCTGTTCACCCGACGTTCGCTGGCTGCGCTTGCAGCCGCCGTGGCCCTGGGCGGCCTTGGTGCCGCGCACGCGCAGCAGCGCGTGATCCACATCATCGTGCCCTTCGGCACGGGCGCCGTGCAGGACACGGTGGCGCGCGCCTTCAACAACGAGCTGGGCGTTGCGCTCGGCGGCAGCGCCATCGTCGAGAACCGCGCGGGCGCGGGCGGCACGGTGGGCGCGGCGGTGGTGGCCAAGGCGCCGGCCGACGGCAACACGCTGGTGCTGGCGGCGGCCAGCCACAACATCGCGGGCTTCCTGTACAGCAAGCTGCCCTACGACCCGCTGAAGGACTTCGTCGGCGTGGCCAACGTGGGCAACGCGGGCTACGTGCTGGCGGTGGCCAGCGGCATGAACGTGTCGACCACGGCCGACTTCATCAAGGAGGTCAAGGCCAACCCCGGCAAGTACAACTACGCCTCGGCGGGCAACGGCAGCGCCACGCACCTGGCGATGGCGTCGTTCCTCGCGAAGGCGGGGCTGCAGATGACGCACATCCCGACCAAGTCGACCGGCGAGGCCGTGAACGAGGTGCTAGCGGGCCGCGTGCAGGCGGTGATCTCATCGAGCATCGGCGTGATGGGCTTCCAGGACGACGCGCGCATGAAGCTGCTGGCCTCCACGGGCCAGTCGCGCAGCCCCTTCCTGCCGAAGTTGCCGACGGTGGGCGAGAGCGGCCTGCCGGGCTACGCCTTCGATTCGTGGATTGGCCTGCTGGCACCGGCGGGCACGCCGAAGGCCGAGGTCGAGCGCATCAACGCGGCGGCCAACAAGGTGCTGGCCGATCCGGCGATCCAGGAACGCTTCAAGCGCCTGGGCGTGGAGCCGCGCAGCCAGAGTGCCGAGGCCTTCCAGAAGCTGCTGCGTGCGGACTGGGATGCGATGGGGGCGGTGGTGAAGGCTTCGGGGGCGAAGGTCGACTGACCTTCTTGTTGTTGTCCGGGTGGGTGCTCCTGTTCGGGGCGCGTGCCCGGGCCACCGGGTGCTTCCCTCCGCGAATGTCCCCCGGGGC
>NZ_JBWKYF010000114.1:0-14550 GCF_059423605.1 Variovorax sp. GW460-12-1-14-LB1 | reverse complement strand
CAACTTGACAACCCCAGCAGCAGGGCGCAGCCCGCGGTGAACATGAGCCGGCGAAGAATCCCTCTTGTCTGCATGTGGTGTTCCTTATGGTGATGACCGTGGTGACGGAAGCCGGGGGCGATCTTAGGGGCGATGGGGTGTCGGTGTCTTCTGCATGAACACACTCAACGGATCGTCCGGGTAGTCCCCGAAGCGCTCGCGCCGCGCATACCCCGCACGCGCATAGAAGGCCAGCGCCTCGGGCTGGCTCACGCCCGTCTCCAGTCGGAACATCGCGCATCCGCGCGCCGTCGCTTCGGCTTCGAGAAAGCCCAGCACCTTCGCCGCGACACCTTGCCCGCGGTTCTGTGGGCGCACGTACATGCGCTTGAGTTCGCCGTAGCCGGGGTTCATGACGACGGCGCCGCAGCCGATGGCCGTGCCGGCCGCGTCGCGCGCGACGGCGAACAGCACATGGGCGGCCGACAGCGCGGCGATGTTGATGCCGTAGTGGCTCTCGGGCGGGTACAGCGGCTTCTGGTACGCGTCGAGGTCGTCGATGAGCTGGACGACGTCGGGCTGGTTCGGGTTTTCGATCGAGATCTGCATCGTTCGATCGTAGCGAGCCGAAGCGCTGCAAAGCCCGACGCGCGACGGGGTTCTGCGCGGCGGCCAACAATGGCCGCGTCATTCATCCGTGTTCGTTGTTCGTTCGATTCAAGGAGTAGAACTTTGGAATACCGTCATCTGGGCAAATCAGGCCTCAAGGTCCCCGTGTTGAGCTTCGGCACCGGCACCTTCGGCGGCAAGGGCGAGTTTTTCAGCGCGTGGGGCAGCACCGACGTGGCCGAGGCGCGCACGCTCATCGACATCTGCATGGACGCCGGCGTGAACATGTTCGACAGCGCCGACATCTACTCGGGCGGCGCCGCCGAATCGGTGCTCGGCGAGGCGATCAAGGGCCGCCCGCGCGACCGGCTGCTGATCTCGACCAAGGCCACCTTCCGCAGCGGCGAGGGGCCGAACGACGTGGGCTCGTCGCGTCACCACCTCGTGCAGGCGGTCGATGCGTCGCTGAAACGGCTGGGCACCGACTACATCGACCTGTTCCAGCTGCACGGCTTCGACGCCAGCACGCCGGTGGAAGAAACGCTGTCCACGCTCGACGACCTCGTGCGCGCGGGCAAGCTGCGCTATGTGGGCGCGTCGAACTTCTCGGGCTGGCACCTCATGAAGTCGCTGGCGGTGTCCGAGCAGCGCGGCTATGCGCGCTATGTGGCGCACCAGGCCTACTACTCGCTGGTCGGGCGCGAGTACGAGTGGGAGCTGATGCCGCTGGCGCAAGACCAGGGCGTGGGCGCGGTGGTCTGGAGCCCGCTGGGCTGGGGCCGGCTCACGGGCAAGATCCGCCGCGGCCAGCCGCTGCCCGCCAACAGCCGCCTGCACGTGACGGCCGACATGGGCCCGCCCGTGCCCGACGAGCTGCTGTACCGCGTGGTCGAGGCACTCGAAAAAGTTGGCGCCGAAGTCGGCAAGACGGTGCCGCAGGTCGCGCTCAACTGGCTGCTGCAACGCCCGACGGTGTCGAGCGTGGTGGTCGGCGCGCGTGACGAGGCGCAGCTGCGCCAGAACCTCGGCGCGGTGGGCTGGAACCTCACGCCGGCGCAGGTGGCCGAGCTCGACGCGGCCAGCGCGACCACGCGCACCTACCCGTACTGGCACCAGCAGGGTTTCAAGGAACGCAACCCGAACCCCGTCTGACCGGATTCAGTCGGGTGTCAGCCCCAGCACCCACTGCTTGAACTGCTCCAGCGCCCCGGAGGCCGGTCGGCCTTCGGGGTATGCGAAGTAGTAGCCCTGGTGCACGTCCAGGTGCCGGTCCACCGGGATCACGAGTTCGCCGGTGCGCAGCTCTTGCTCGACCAGGATGCGCGGCGCCAGCCCCACGCCCATGCCCGCCGCCGCGGCGGCCACCACCATGGTGAACAGCTCGTAGCGCGGCCCGCGCGACGCGTGCACCGTGTACTCCCACTCTTGCTGCGCGTACCAGTCACGCCAGGCATGGGCGCGCGTGCTCAGGTGCACGTGGCGGCAGCGCTCGAAGCCGGCCTCGTCCCACCGGGCCTGCGCATCGCGGAACGCAGGGCTGCAGATGGGCACCATCTCGCCTTCGGAAAAGATCAGCCCGCCGCGCGTGTTCGGCCAGAACTGGTCGCCGAAGTAGATCGCCGCGTCGTACGCGTTTTCCTGGAACGAGAAGGGCTGCGAGCGCGCCGACAGGTTCACCGTGATGTTCGGGTGCAGCCGGCTGAAGTCGGGCAGCCGCGGGATGAGCCATTGCGTGGCGAAGGTCGGCACCACGGCCAGCTCGAGCACGAAGCCCATCTCGTGGCCGGCGCTGATTTCCAGCGTGTCGCGACGGATCTGGTCGAGGTGGCGGCGGATGCGCGCGGCGTACTCGCGGCCCACGTCGGTGAGCGTGAGCCGCTTGCGCACGCGCGAGAACAGCTGCACGCCCAGGCGCTGCTCCAGCATCGCCACCTGGCGCCCGACCGCGCTTTGCGTGAGCGCCAGCTCGGTCGCCGCGCGGGTGAAGCTCCCCAGGCGCGCCGAGGCCTCGAAGGCCTGCAGCGCGCCGAGGTTGGGAATGTCTTTTCTCATCGCGCTATTCTGGCGGGAGCGTGCGCAGCCCGGGCAACGGCCCGGGCCAGCACATCGAAGACACGGAAAGGCATCACATGCGGCGTGTGGCGATCATCGGCGGCGGGGCCATCGGCTCGGCCATCGCGTACTTCCTGGGCGCCGACCCGACGGGCGAGGCCTTCGACATCACGGTGGTGGAGCGCGACTTCTCGTACCGTCAGGCCTCGTCGGCGTTGTCGGCCAGCTCGATCCGGCAGCAGTTCTCCACCGCCATCAACATCGAGATGTCGCTCTATGGCATCGAGTTTTTCCGCACGCTGGGCGAGACACTGCGCGTGGGCGATGACGACGCGCCGGACATCGGTTTGGTCGAGCCGGGCTACCTGTACCTGGCCTCGCCGGCGGGTGTCGACGTGCTGCGCGAGAACCACGCGACGCAGAAGGCGCATGCGGTGGACGTGGCGCTGCTGACGCCCGAGGAACTGAAGGCGCGCTTCCCGTGGCTCTCGACCGAGGGCATCGCGCTCGCATCGCTCGGCCTTTCGGGCGAGGGCTGGTACGACGGCTACAGCCTGCTGCAGGCCTTTCGCAAGAAGGCAGTGTCGCAAGGCGTGCGCTATGTGCAGGCGCAGGCGACGGGCCTGCAGCGCGAGGGCCGCCGCGTCACCGGCGTGCAGCTCGACGGCGGCGACACGCTGCATGCGGACATCGTCGTCAACGCGGCGGGCGCATGGGCGGCGCCGGTCGCGCAGTGGGCCGGCATCGCGCTGCCCGTGCACGGGCGACGCCGCAGCGTGTTCAGCTTTTCATGCCCGAGCACCTTGCCCGGTTGCCCGCTGGTCATCGACACCTCGGGCATCTGGCTGCGGCCCGAAGGTCGCCAGTTCATCTGCGGCTTTGCGCCGCCCGAAGACCGGGACCTCAACTACGCGCCGCTCGAAGTCGACCACGAGGCCTTCGAGAATTTCATCTGGCCGGCGCTGGCGGAACGCATCCCGGCCTTCGAGGCCGTCCGCATGACCGGCGCCTGGGCCGGCTACTACGAGATGAACGTGTTCGACCACAACGCGATCCTCGGCCAGCATCCCGACTGCGACAACCTCTACTTCGCGAACGGCTTCTCGGGCCACGGGCTGCAGCAGTGCCCGGCGGCGGGGCGCGGCATCGCGGAGCTGATCCGCTTCGGCGGCTACCGCAGCCTCGACCTGTCGCCGCTGTCGTTCGCGCGCATCCTCGAGAACCGGCCGCTGCGCGAGAAGAACATCATCTAGGGTTGCTGCTCCGTCGGCTTGATGTCCCCCACGGGCGACAGCAGCGCCGGGTCGAAGGCGGCGAGCGCGCGACCTTCCTTCAGGCGTCGCGGCCAGTCGGGGTTCGACAGCGCGCCGCGTCCCAGCGCCACGAAGTCGGCGCCGTCCGCAAGCGCCGCTTCGGCGCGCCCCGGGTCGTGCAGGCCGCCGTTGGCGACGATTGCGAGGCCGGGCGCATGGCGGCGCGCAAGCTGCAGCAGGCTCGGCCCCGCATCGCCGAAGGCCGGTCGCCAGGCTTCGAACTCGGTGACGTGCAGGTAGTCGATGCCGCTGTGCGCCAGCGCCCCGAACACCGTCGCCGCGCCGGCTTCGGCTTCCGGCCACTTGTGGCCGAAGTCGTTGACCTTGCCTTGCGAGATGCGCACGCCGAGCGGCGCCGATGCGCCCAGCATCTGCCGCACCGCACGCGCCACCTCGACCGTGAGCTGCACGCGCTGCGCGAGGGCGCCGCCTCAGCGGTCGGTGCGCGTGTTGGTGTGGCCGGTCAGGAACTGGTCGAGCAGGTAGCCGTTCGCGCCGTGGATCTCCACGCCGTCGAAGCCCGCCACTTCCATCGCCAGCAGCGCGGCCCGGGCGAAGCCGCGAATCGCCTCGGCGATGTCGGCATCGGTCATCGCGCGGGGCACCGGGTACTCGCCTTCGCCGCGGTAGGCCGTCATCTGCGTGCCGAGCGGGCGAACGGCCGACGGCCCCGCCGTGTGGTCGCGAAAGCGGTTGAACTGCGACAGCGCGCCCGCATGCATGAGCTGCGCGATGGCGCGCCCGCCCGCGCCCTGGATCGCCTTCACCACCGGGCGCCACGCGCGGGCCTGTTCGCCATCGATCAAGCCGGGCTGACGGGCATAGCCTTGCGCGTACGCCGCGTCGGTGTAGATGCCTTCGGTGATGACGAGCCCGAAGCCGCCCCGCGCAAAGCGCTCGTAGTAGCGGGCCATGGTGCCGTTGGCGTGGCCCTCGGGCGAGGCGCTGACGCGCGTCATCGGCGCCACGGCGAGCCGGTTGGGCAGCTGCAGGCCATGCAGCTTCGCCGGCGCGAGCAGCGGCGTGCTCATCGGGCGTCTCCGGGCGCGACGGCGATGGCCTCGATCTCGATCATCGCGTCGGGCGAGTACAGGCCCGAGACTTCCACGATGGTGTCGGCCGGGTAGGGCGCCGAGAACCACTGGCGGCGCAGTTCGACGATCTTCGGGAAGTTCGCCATGGAGGTCAGGAAGATCGTCACCTTGACCACGTTGCCCAGGCCCGTGCCGGCGGCCCGCAGCACGCGGTCGAGGTTCTTGAAGGCCTGCTCGGCCTGGCGGTCGAAGTCGCCCTTGCCGACGATCTCGCCGTCGTCGCCGATCGCGGCCTGGCCGGACACGAAGACCAGGTTGCCGAGCTGGATGGCCTGCGACAGCAGGAAGGGGGCGTAGGGGTCAGGCTGCGTGTGGATTTGCTTGGGTTGGAGTTGCATGACAGGTGCCTTTGATGGTGAATTTGAGATCAGCCGTGGAAGTGGTTTCTTCCCGCGACCCCTGAAATTTAGGGATGAAGAGGGCGCCCGACAAAGGCTGATTTTTCAGCCAATGGATGAGTTGAGCTAATCTGTACGCATGCGAAGACTTCCTCCCCTGGGCGCACTGCGCGTGTTCGAGGCCGCGGCCCGCCGGTTGAGCTTCAAGGCCGCCGCCGACGAACTGCACGTCACGCCCACCGCCGTCAGCCACCAGATCAAGCAGCTCGAGGAAACGCTCGAGGTGCGCCTGTTCGAACGCGGCACGCGGCAGGTGCACCTGACGGCCGCCGGGCACCAGCTGTTTCCCGCGCTGCGTGACGGCTTCGACAGCTTCGAGCGCGCCGTCGACGGCGTGCGCCGCCTGAAGGGCACGCGCATCGCCACGCTGTCGTCCACCGTCGGTTTCATGGCCCGGCGGCTGGCGCCGCGCGCGGGCACCTTCCGCGACCTGCACCCCGAATGGACGTTGCGGCTGGACGCCACCAACCAGGTCGTCGACCTCGACACCGAGGCCGATGCGGCGATTCGCTACGGCAACGGCCGCTACGCCGACCTGGTCGTCGAGCCGCTGTTCCAGGACCACTACGCGCCGGTCTGCAGCCCCGCGCTGGCGGTCGCGGCCAAGAAAGACCTGCGCGCCGTCTCGCTGATCCATTTCGAATGGGGCCGCGCGGGGCGCGACGAAACGCTGGCGCCCGTGTGGCGCACCTGGCTCGCGCGCGCGGGCCGCACCGATGTCGATGCGCAGGCCGGCCTGTCGTTCACCGAAGAGATCCACGCGGTGCAGGCCACGGTCGCGGGGCAGGGCGTCGGCCTGCTGAGTCTGGCGCTCGTGGCCGACGAGCTGGCGTCGGGCCTGCTGGTGCAGCCCTTCGAACTGTCGGTGGAAAGCTACCGCTACGACCTGGTCTACAGCCCGCGCGCCGCCACCCGCCCCGCGACGGCCGTGCTGCGCGACTGGGTACACCGCGAGTTCAGCGGCGGCGAAAAGAAGGCATAGTGGCAGGCATGACTGCCCAGACCCTGTACGCGCAAAAGCGCGTCTTAGCCGCCGATGCCGTGCGCCAGGTGCGCAACGGCGACATGATCATCGTGCCCACCGGCGTCGGCGAGCCGCCCTCGCTGCTCGCGGCCTTGTCCGAGCAGCGCCGCGACTTCCGCGACGTGAAGGTGGCGCAGATCCTGGCGATGCGCAAGTACGCCTACATCGACCCCGAGACGGTCGAGCACGTGCGCCACGTCGCGCTGTTCTTCGGCGGTGCCACGCGCGCGGGCGGGCAGGCAGGCTGGATCGACTTCATTCCGAACTACTTCTCCGAGATCCCGGCGCAGATCGAGCGCGGGCAGATCGCGGCCGACGTGGTGTTCAGCATGGCTTCGCCGATGGACGCGCACGGCTACTTCGCGCTGAGCCTGGGCCCCGACTACACGATGGCCGCCGTGGCGAAGGCGCGCGCGGTCGTGCTCGAGGTGAACCCCAACGTGCCCTATGCGCACGGCAACTGCCACGTGCACATCTCGCAGGTGGCGGCGCTGGTCGAGAGCAGCGAGCCCGTGATGGAAGTCGGCCTGCCCAAGATCGGCCCGGTGCAGGAAGCCATCGGCAAGCACGTGGCCGACCTGATCGACGACGGCGCCACCTTGCAGATCGGCTACGGCGGCATTCCCGACGCGGTGGTGATGCAGCTCACGGGCAAGCGCGACCTGGGCATCCACACCGAGATGATCGGCGACGGCATCCTCACGCTCGTGGAAAGCGGCGCGGTCACCAACCGCCGCAAGAACTACCTGCCGGGCAAGTCGGTCGCGACCTTCGCGCTGGGCTCCAGCAAGCTGTACCGCTTCATGGACCGCAACCCGGGGCTGGAGATGCACCCGGTGAACTTCACCAACGACCCGGCGCTGGCGGGGCTGAACGACAACCTCATCGCCATCAACGCCACCATGCAGATCGACCTGCTGGGCCAGTGCGGCTCAGAGAGCCTGGGCCACGCGCCGTACTCGGGCACCGGCGGGCAGTCGGACTTCGTGCGCGCGGCCAACCGCTCGCGCGGCGGCAAGGCCTTCATCGTGCTGCCTTCGACGGCCAAGGACGACACCATTTCGCGTATCGTGCCCTCGCTGTCGCCGGGCACGCATGTGAGCACGAGCAAGAACGACATCAACTACGTCGTCACCGAGTACGGCGTGGCGCAGCTGCGCGGCAAGTCGGCCAAACAGCGCGCGCAGGAGCTGATCGCGATTGCGCACCCGAACTTCCGGGCGGAGCTGACGGAGCAGGCGAAGCAAGCCAAACTGCTTTGAGTTTCGTGGGGCGCAGGGCGTGACTTAGGGCACTCCTGCGTGGCCCGGGCGCGGGCTACATTCGCTGCGATGAGCATCTCGTTGCGACACATCTTCCTGCTGGGCGCGGCCTGCGTGCTGTCCGGCCAGGCGTTTGCCTGCAGCGGGCCGGGCCAGCCGGGATGCCCGCCACCGAACGCGCCGGGCTGGCCACACAACAGCCGGCCGCCACCCCGGGACACCGTGCCCATACTGCCCGGCGGCACGGGCCGCTACAGCGACCCCGACGAGTACCTGGCGCCGCCGCCGCCGGACCCCACCTTCTCCTACAAATGGGGCGCGTACGTCATCGACAAGTCGAAGGGCGCCTTCGGCGGGGTCGACAACCGGGCGACCCAGGCCGATGCCGAAAACAACGCCATTGCCCAGTGCGTGGGCAACGGCGGCACCGCCATCGGCTGCCGCAGCATGACGCTGACCTGGCAGGAAGGCTGCGGCGTGGTCGTGATGGGCCGCAACGTGCTGTCGATGAAGGCCAGCAAGCTGCAAAGCGCGGCGCAGGCGGAAGCGATGGCGGAGTGCTCCGCGCACGCGAAGGACTGCAAGGTCGTCACCGCGCGCTGCAACGCGCTGGTCGTCAATCGCTGATCAGCTGGCCTTGGCCGCCCGCACCAGCGACGGCGTGGCCTTGTAGCTCTCGGGGAACAGCTTCTTCAGGTCGTCGATCTTGGGCAGGTCGTTGATCGCGATGTAGGGCTGGTTCGGGTGCAGCGTGAGGTAGTCCTGGTGGTAGTCCTCCGCCGCATAGAAGGGCTTGGACACCTCGACCGTGGTCGCCAGCGGCTTGTTGCCGAAGGTCCTGGCCTGGTTCAGCTGGGCGATGTAGGCGCTGGCGATGCGGGCCTGCTCGGCGTTTTCGGCGAACACGGTGGAGCGGTACTGCGGGCCGGTGTCGGGGCCCTGGCGGTTGAGTTCGGTCGGGTCGTGCGCCACCGAGAAATAGATCTGCAGCAGCTTGCCGTAGCTGACCTTGCGCGGGTCGTAGCTGATGCGCACGGCCTCGGCATGGCCGGTGCGGCCCGAGCCGACCTCGTCGTAGCGCGCGGTGCGGGCCTCGCCGCCCGCGTAGCCCGAGAGCGCATTGCTCACGCCCTCGACACGCTGGAACACGCCCTGCACGCCCCAGAAGCAGCCGCCCGCGAACACGGCGGTGGCGGTGGTGGCGCCTGCGGGTGCGGTGAGGTCGACCGTGGGCGCGGGCACGCGGCGCGCGGTCTCGGCAAAGGACGGAGCTGCGTGCCAGGCGAAGGCGGCGGCGGCGAGCGTGCCGGCGGCGATGGCGAAGGATTTCATGGCGGTCTTTCGTAGGGAGCGCGGATGAGAGAACAGTGATCCCGATCCCGCCGCCCGTCAATGGCGGCGGGGCCGGGGAGGAGGCGGCTTACTTCTTCATCTCGTCCTTGCCCATCGCGTCCTTTTTCATTTCGTCCTTGGCCATGGCATCTTTTTTCATGCCATCTTTGGCCATGCCGTCCTTCTTCATGGCGTCCTTGCCCATGGCGTCTTTCTTCATCCCGTCCTTGGCCATGCTGTCCTTCTTCATGCCGTCCTTGGCCATGTCGTCCGCAGCCAAGGCCGAGGCGCCGGCGAAGGCCATGCAGGTGGCGAGGAGGGTGGCGGTGAGCTTGTTCATGAGAGTCTTCCTGAGTTGAGGTTGGGTTTTGTTGTCGAGATCGGCCTGGCTCCCTGTCGGAATTCGGCCTCGCGCTTTCTTCGGCAGTCGAGCGGCTGTGGCAGCCCCTCAGCTCCCTCCGAACCAGTTGTAGCCCTGGTCTTCCCAGTAGCCACCGGGATAGGTGTTGGTCACGTACATCGCCTGGATGTGCTTCGGGTTCTTGTAGCCAAGCTTGGTCGGCATGCGCAGCTTCATCGGGAAGCCGTACTTCGGCGGCAGCGGCTGGCCGTCGTAGCTCAGCGTCAGCAGCGTCTGCGGGTGCAGCGCGGTCGGCATGTCGATGCTGGTGTGGTAGTCGTCCGCGCACTGGAAGCCGACGTACTTGGCGCTCAGGTCCGCGCCGACGTGGCGCAGGAAATCGGCAAAACGCACACCGCCCCACTTGCCGATGGCGCTCCAGCCTTCGACGCAGATGTGGCGCGTGATCTGGTCCTGCTGCGGCAGGGCGCGCAGCTCGGCGAGCGTCCAGCGGCGCTTGTCGGCGACCATGCCGCTCACTTCGAGGCGGTAGGTGGCCTCGTCGACCTCGCGGACCTCGTCCTCGCCGTAGTAGGCGTTGAACGGAAAGGGGCGCGTGATCTCGGCTTCGGTGTAGGTCGGCGCCAGCCGCGTCGGGCTGAAGAGCCAGCCTTGCACCTCGTCGTTGAAGCGCGAGACCTTTGCCAGCGCTGCTTCCACGTGGCTGTCATCGCTGATGCTGCAGCCGGTGAGCATCGACAGGCCGCCCAGCGTCAGCGAACGGCGCAGGAACACGCGGCGCGAGGGCGCGTCGAGCCGGCGCTCGATGAGGGCGCGGGCTTCGCGCACCACGGCGTCGCCGTCGACACCGACCAGGGGAGGGCGTTTGAAAAAGAGGCTCATGGGGTGTGGGGCGCGCGACCGCGCAGCATGGTGAGCAGGGTGCGGGGCACGAGCGCCACCATCACGAGGTGCACGGCAACGAAAGCCACCAGGGCGGCCATCGCCACGAAGTGGACGCGGCGCGCGGCTTCGTAGCCGCCCAGCAGCTCGCGCAGCAGCGGAAACTGCACCGACTTCCACAGCACCAGCCCCGACAGCACGATCGCGACCAGGTCGACGATCACGAACAGGTAGGCCAGCTTCTGCACATGGTTGTAGTGGCGCGGGTCGGCGTGCGAGAGCCTGCCGCCGAGCGCGGCCCGCGCATCGCGCCAGAGGCCGGCCGGCGTGAGCGGGAAGAACTTGCGCGCGAAGCGCCCGCTGGCCAGGTTCAGCACCAGGTAGACCCCCCCGTTGAACACCAGCAGCCACATCGCCGCGAAGTGCCACTGCAGCGCGCCGCCGAGCCAGCCGCCCAGCGTGATCGAGGCCGGAAAGCGAAAGGCAAGGAAGGGCGCTGCGTTGTAGATGCGCCAGCCGCTCGTCACCAGCACCAGCACGGCCAGCGCGTTGAGCCAGTGCGTGACGCGCATCCACAGCGGGTGGATCGGTCGGTGGTCGGGGGCGGAGCGTGTCTGCATGGGCCGGATTGTTGGGCGCACCCCCTCGCCGATTCATCACGCAAAGTTCAAGGATTCGTGATAACTCCGAGGGGCGTCTCGCGGGACAATCGCGGCCATGGACACCGCCAAACGCGTGCTGATCGTCGAGGACGACGCCCACATTGCCGAGCTGCTGCGCATGCACCTGCGCGACGAGGGCTATGCGGTCGAGCACGCCGCCGACGGCAACGCCGGCCTGCGCGCGCTGGAGCGCGGCCAGTGGGATGCGCTGGTGCTCGACCTCATGCTGCCCGGCATCGACGGCCTCGAGATCTGCCGCCGCGCCCGCGCCATGGCGCGCTACACGCCCATCATCATCGTGAGCGCACGCTCGAGCGAAGTGCATCGCATCCTCGGGCTCGAACTGGGCGCCGACGACTACCTGGCCAAGCCCTTCTCGGTGCTGGAGCTGGTGGCGCGCGTGAAGGCGCTGCTGCGGCGCACCGACGCGCTGGCGCGCAACGCGCGGCTGGAATCGGGCAGCCTCACGCTGGGCAACCTCGACGTCGAGCCGCTGGCGCGCGAGGTGCGTGTCGACGGCAAGCCCATCGAGCTCACGCCGCGCGAGTTCGACCTGCTGTATTTCTTTGCGCGCCATCCCGGCAAGGTGTTCTCGCGGCTCGACCTGCTCAACCAGGTCTGGGGCTACCAGCACGACGGCTACGAGCACACGGTCAATACGCACATCAACCGGCTGCGCACCAAGGTCGAGGCCGACCCGGCCGCGCCGCGGCGCATCCTCACGGTGTGGGGGCGCGGCTACAAGCTCGCGGCGGACGACGCTGCGCCAAAAGGTGAGGTTCCATGATGGCGTGGGCCACGCTCTCGCGGCGCCTGTCGATCGCGTTCGCGGTGCTGCTGCTGGCCTGCTGCGGCGCCTCGGCGTGGCTGCAGATGCGCGCCGGCGCGCAGCACGCGCAAGAGGTGACGCAGCGCCTGTCGCTGGGGCTCGCGGCCCACATCGCGCAGAACACCGAGCTCATGAAGCCCGGCGGCCTCGACCCGGTGGCGGTGAAAGACCTGTTCGACAAGCTCATGACCGTCAACCCCAGCGTCGAGGTCTACGTGCTGGGGCTCGACGGCCGCATCGAGGCCCAGGCCGCGCCGCCCGGGCACCTCAAGCGCGACAAGGTGGCGCTCGGCCCCATCCGCCGGCTGCTGGCCGGCGAGCGGCTGCCCATCGCGGGCGACGATCCGCGCAGCCCCGACGGTGCCAAGGTCTTCAGCGCCGCGCCGCTGCGCATGGGCGGCCGCGACGCCGGCTATGTGTACGTGGTGCTGCAAGGCGAAGACCACGACGCACTGGCCGCCAACCTCTCGACCGACACCGTGCTGCGCACCACGCTGTGGTCGATGGCCTTGGTGGCGCTGCTGGGGCTCATCGCCGGGCTGGTGGCGTTCCGCCTCATCACGCGGCCGCTGCGCGAGCTGACGGCGGCGGTGCGGCGTTTCGAGGCCGAGGGCATCGCGGCACTGGAGCGCGAGGCGCCCATGCCCGCGCCGCCGCGCCACGGCGACGACGAGATCGCGCAACTGCAGCAGGCCTTTGCGCAGATGACGCGCCGCATCGCCGAGCAGTGGCGCGAACTGAGCCTGCAGGACCGCCAGCGCCGCGAACTCTTCGCCAACATCTCGCACGACCTGCGCACGCCGCTCACTTCGCTGCACGGCTACCTCGAGACGCTGCTGCTCAAGGCCGGCACGCTCAGCGAGGAAGAGCGCCGCCGCTACCTGGAGATTGCGCTCGGCCAGAGCCGCAAGGTGGGCCGGCTCGCGCAGGAGGTGTTCGAGCTGGCACGGCTCGAGTACGGCGTGGTCAAGCCCGAGAAAGAGAACTTCGCGCTCGCCGACCTCGTGCAGGACGTGTTCCAGAAGTTCGAGCTCGCGGCCGAGGCGCGGCGCCAGCAGCTCAAGCCCGACATCGCGCCGAACCTGCCCGTGGTGTCGGCCGACCTCGGCATGATCGAGCGCGTGCTGACCAACCTGCTGGACAACGCCATCCGCCACACGCCGGCCGGCGGCGAGATCGAGGTGCGCCTGCGCCCGTCCGACGCCGGCGTGGCGGTGCAGGTGAGCGACACCGGCCCCGGCATTCCGGGCGAGCTGCAGAAGGGCCTGTTCACGCGGCCGGCCTTTGCCGATGGCGGTGCGCGCGGCGGCGGGCTGGGGCTGATGATCGTGCAGCGCATCCTGCAGCTGCACGGCAGCGACATCCGGCTCGTGCCGCAGCCGGGCAAGGGCGCGGTGTTCCTGTTCCGGCTCGGGGGCGCCACAGCGCGCTGAAGGCGCTGAAGCCGGCGGTCGGCGGGTTTGCCAGCGGGCGGCGGGCGATGCTACAAGCGAAGCGGCATCACCCCCCCCCAAGAACAGAAGGAGACCACCGACCATGCCCGCTTTCGAGACCGTCCTGATCGACAAGGACCCGCAGCACCCGCGCATCGCACGCCTCGTGCTCAACCGCCCCGAGAAGCTCAATGCCATCGGCGACAGCACGCCGACCGACATCCGCCGCGCGGTCGAATGGGCCGAGGCCGACGACGAGGTGCATGTGATCGTGGTCGAGGGCGCGGGCCGCGCCTTCTGCGCCGGCTACGACCTGGGCGACTACGCCGAAGGCCACGGCCGCGAAGGCCAGGCCGACCATCCCTGCCGGCAGGAAAAAACGCCGTGGGACCCGATGCTCGACTACGCCGCCATGAAGCGCAACACCGAAGACTTCATGTCGCTGTGGCGCTGCCGGAAGCCCACCATCGCCAAGGTGCACGGCTACGCGGTGGCGGGCGGCAGCGACATCGCGCTGTGCTGCGACCTGCTCACCATGGCCGACGATGCGCGCATCGGCTACATGCCCACGCGCGTGTGGGGCTGCCCGACCACCGCGATGTGGACCTACCGCCTCGGCGCATTGCGCGCCAAGCAGCTCATGTTCACCGGCGACACCATCACCGGCACGCAGGCGGTCGACTGGGGCCTGGCCAACTTCGCGGTGCCCGCGGCGCAGCTCGACGAGGCCACGCTGACGCTCGCGCAGCGCATCGCGGGCGTGCCCAGTTCGCATCTCATGATGCACAAGATGGTCGTCAACCAGGTCTGGCATTCGATGGGGCTGGAGCAGACCCAGATGTTCGCCACCGTGTTCGACGGCATCACGCGCCACAACCCCGAAGGCATGTGGTTCCGCCGCCAGGCCGAGGCCGAAGGCTTCAAGAGCGCGGTGCAGTGGCGCGACAGCGGCCGGCCGATTCCCGAAGGCGACGAGGCGAGGGCGCGCATCGCCGAGCTCGAAGCGAAGCTGGCTGCGCGCGGCTGAGCACACGGTCGCGTGGCGCCATGCTGGCGCCCATGTCACGCGACCGACATATCTCCCCTCGATGATCCGCCGCGCCTGCCGTTTGTCGCGTTGACGGCGGAAAGATGGCGCATCCATTTCGATGGATACAAAAGGGGAGGATTTCAATGCAGTTGTTCAATTTCTCGCGCACGGCTCTCGCGGCCTGTGCCTGCGCATTCATGGCCGCCTGCGGTGGCGGCAATGGCGGCGGTGGCGTGCCGATGTGGCCCATCGTGCCGGTCTCGCCTCCGGCCCCCGCGCCTGCGCCCGCC
>NZ_JBWKYF010000113.1:0-15951 GCF_059423605.1 Variovorax sp. GW460-12-1-14-LB1 | reverse complement strand
CCCGGGGCCCCTCGCTCGAGCCCCGCCCCCACTCACTCCTTGGGCATGCGCATCAGCCGCAACCCGTTCGCCACCACCAGCAGGCTCGCGCCCATGTCGGCAAACACCGCCATCCACATGGTCGCACTGCCGAACACCGCGAGCACGAAGAACACGCCCTTGATGCCGAGTGCGAGGGTGATGTTCTGCCACAGCACGGCATGCGCGCGGCGCGACAGGCGGATGGTCTCGGGGATGCGGCGCAGGTCGTCGTTCATGATGACCACGTCGGCCGCTTCCATGGCGGTGTCGGTGCCCGCGCCGCCCATGGCGAAGCCGATGTCGGCCCTGGCGAGCGCGGGGGCGTCGTTGATGCCGTCGCCGGTCATCGCGACGGCGCCGTAGCGCTGCTGCAGGGCCTGGATGGCGCCCAGCTTTTCTTCGGGCAGCAGGTTGCCGCGCACGTCGTCGATGCCGGCGTGCGCACCGATGGTCTTCGCGGTGGCAGTGTTGTCGCCGGTGAGCATGACGGGCGTCACGCCCAGCGCGCGCAGCTCGGCCACGGCCGCCTGCGACGAGGGCTTGATGGTGTCGGCCACTGCGAACAGCGCCAGCACCGAGGTGTCCGATGCGAGCAGCGTCACCGTGCGGCCGGCTTCTTCGTGCCGCTTCAGCTCGGCTTCGAGTGCCGGGGAGCACAGGCCACGCTCTTCGATCAAGCGGTGGTTGCCCAGCACGTAGGTCTGGCCGGCGTGCGTGGCCTGCACGCCGCGTCCGGGCAGCGCGGTGAAGTCACCCACCTCTTCGACCGCCCCACCCAGGCCCTGGGCGATGGCCTTCGACACCGGGTGGTCGGAGCGGCCGGCGATGTTGGCCGCCAGCGCGTACACCGCGCCTTCATCGCCACCGGCCTTGTCGATCAGCACCGACTCGACCAGCTTGGGCTTGCCTTCGGTGATGGTGCCGGTCTTGTCGAGCGCCACGGCCTTGAGCTTGCGCGCCTCTTCGAGGTACGTGCCGCCCTTGATGAGAATGCCGCGCCGCGCGGCCGAGGCCAGCGCGCTCACGACCGTCACGGGCGTGGAGATGACCAGCGCGCACGGGCAGGCGATGACCAGCAGCACCAGCGCCTTGTAGACCGCCTGCACCCAGGTCCAGCCCAGCAGCCACGGCGTGAGCACCGCGATGGCCAGTGCCAGCACGAAGACGGTGGGCGTGTAGATGGCGGCGAACCGGTCGACGAAGCGCTGCGTGGGCGCGCGCGAACCCTGCGCCTCTTCGACCGCGTGGATGATGCGCGCGAGCGTGGTGTTGGCCGCCACGGCCGTCACGCGGAACACCAGCGCGCCGGTCTGGTTGATGGTGCCGGCAAACACCGCGTCGCCCGCGGCCTTGTCGACCGGAATGCTCTCGCCCGTGACCGGCGCCTGGTCGATGGCGCTGGTGCCTTCGAGCACCACGCCGTCCAGCGGCACGCGCTCGCCGGGTCGGATGCGCGCGACAGCATTGAGCGCCACCGCATCGGCGCGCACGGTCTGCCAGCTGCCGTCGGGCTGCCGCACCTCGGCCTGTTCGGGCGCCAGCGCGAGCAGGCTCTGGATGGCGTTGCGCGCACGGTCGACGGCGCGGGCCTCGATGAGCTCGGCAATGGCGTACAGCGCCATCACCATCGCGGCCTCGGGCCACTGGCCGATGATGAAGGCGCCCGTGACGGCGACGGCCATCAGCGCATTGATGTTGAGGCGCCCGCGCACCAGCGCGGCAAAGCCCTTCTTGTAGGTGTCCAGGCCGGCCAGCGCGATGGCCGCGAGCGCGAGCCCCATCTCGGCGGCCATGAAGCCCACGCCGTCGAGCGCAAGGAACGACACGGTCTCGGCCGCGATGGCCAGCACCAGCGCGGCCACGAGGCGCGCCAGGCCGGTCGACATGCCGGCGAAGCGCGCGGGCTCGGCCTTCTGCCCCGCCGACGATGCCACCGGCTCGGGCTTGAAGCCGGCCTGGCGGATGGCGTCGAGCGCGGCGGGCAGCGCGCCGTCTTCGGTCGTGAGGGCCAGCGTGCGTTCGCTCAGGCGAAAGCGCAGGGCCTTCACGCCCGCAACGGGCTCGAGGGCGCGGCGGATCTCGGACTCTTCCACCGCGCAGTCCATGGTGGGAATGCGAAACAGCACGGCGCCCTTCGGCAGATCGGCCGGCTCGGCCGATGCCGGGGCACTGCCGCACACCGCGCTGCCGCAGCAGGCCGTTGCCGGCGCGGCGGGGGCGTGATCGTGCGCATGGTCGTGCGCGTGGTCATGTCCGTGGCTGTGCCCGTGGTCATGGGCGTGGTCATGGGCGTGGTCATGCGGCGCAGCGCGTGGCACCGGCTGATTCAGGGTGGTCTGATTTGTCATGCATTCATTGGAAACCCTGAAGCAGGTGTAGAGTCAACCGTTGATTGCCACTTCCTTGAGATGCCGCATCATGAAAATCGGTGAACTGGCCAAGGCCACGAACACGCCGGTCGAAACCATCCGGTACTACGAGCGCGAACAGCTGCTGCCCGCGCCCGCGCGCACCGACGGCAACTACCGCATCTACGACGACGAGCATGCCCAGCGCCTGGGCTTCATCCGCCGCTGCCGCTCGCTGGACATGACGCTCGACGAGATCCGCAGCCTGCTGAAATTCCGCGATGCGCCACAGGACGACTGCGGCGAGGTGAACCAGCTGCTGGACGACCACATCGGCCACGTGGCCTCGCGCATCGCCGAGCTGAAGACGCTCGAAAAGCAGCTGAAGGCCTTGCGCCTGCAGTGCGGCGGCCCCGAATCGGCCAGCGCCTGCGGCATCCTGCAGGAGCTGGACACCGCCGCGCTCGCACCCGAGACCTTCGGCCAGCACGCGGGGCACGTGCACGGCACGCTGCACGGCGCCTCCGCCAAGCGCTCCTGACATCGGGCCCAGCGCCACGCTGGGCGATGCGGGGGTCGTGCTTCGACCGCCGTCGAGCGAACTTCAATGGTGCGTGTCGAGGCTGTGTGGCCGGGCTCCGCGCCGATGCGCATGCGTGCCGCACGGCCTCTTTTTCTCCCTTGGGCAGGGCCTGACGCGCCCACCGGCATCGCGAATGTTCGCGAAGGCGGTGCGGCCGACCCCGGCAGACAATTCCGCCGACCCGGCGCATCCGCCCTGCGACCTTGGGGCCGCGAGCCGGACAGACCTACAACGGAGACACCATGCCGATCGACTTCACCCTCACCCCCGCGCAGCGCGAGTTGCAACTGTCGGCTCGCCGTTTCGCGCGCAGCGTACTGACCGAGGTCGCTCCGGCCACGCGCCACCTGCCCACGCCGCTGGCGCGCTTCGTCGCCACGCGTCCGTTCTACGCACAGCTGGTGAAGGCCGGGTTCCTGCGGCGCATCATCCCGATGCCTTTCGGCGGCGAAGGCACGGGCATGCTGGACATGGCCGTGGTGGCCGAGGAGTTCTATCGCGTCGACCCCAACGTGTCGCTCACGATGTTCGCCACGCTGCTGGGCCTGCTGCCCGTGACGATCGGGGGCTCGCCCGAGCAGCAGAAGGCGTTTCTCGGGCCGTTCCTGGAAGGCTCCGGTGCGCCCTTGGCCGCCCTGTGCAATAGCGAGCCTGGCGGCAGCGCCAACTTCGATGCCGCAGCCCCTGGCGAAGGCACGCGCACGCGCGCCCGGCTCGAGGGCGGGCAATGGGTCATCGACGGCACCAAGCAGTGGATTTCGAGCGCGACCGGATGGGACGAGCAAGGCGCCGACCTGCTGTGCGTGGTGTGCCGCACCGACCCCGACGCGTCGCCCGACAGCGGGCTGTCGGTGCTGGTCGTGCCGCGGCCCGAGGGCGGCATCGTGGTGGAGCGTTATCACGATTCGATGGGCCACCGCGCGCACCTCACGCCCCGCTTTCGCCTCGAGGGCGTGCGCACCGCGCAGGCCAACGTGCTGGGACCGGTGGGCAGCGGCAAGGGCCTGGTGGCCGCCAGCTTCTCGGCGACGGCGGCGCTGGTCGGCGTGTTCGGCACGGCCCTGATGCAGGGGGCCTTCGATTTCTCCCTGCACTTCGCCAAGACCCAATGCCGCGGCGGCGCCCTTCCGATCATCGAGCACCAGGCCGTGGGGTATGCGCTGGCCGATGCCAAGACCGCCATCGAAGCCTCGCGCTACCTCAACTGGCGCGCGTGCCACGCGCTGGACACGCAATCGCCCGCGGCACTGGAGCTGGCGCTGCAGGCCAAGATCTACGGCTCCGAAACCGCGGTGCGCGTGATCACCGACCTGATGCGCGTGGTGGGCATCGACAGCTACGACCACGACCTGCCGCTGGCCGGCATGCTCCAGGACGCGTTGGTGCTCCCGCTGTTCGACGGCGGCAACATGGGCGTGCGCCGGCGCCAGCTGCACGAGCTGCTGCGCTCGCCGGACTACGACCCGCTGACGGCCAGCGGTGCGGCGTGACGACCGCAGGGCCGCCGCTCGCCTGACCGGCGCCAGCGTCGCGGGTCCACACCAGCGTGCCATCGGAAGCAGACCCCTTCCGCCCGGGGACGCCGGGCCGTAGCATTCGACTTCCGCACTGCAGCCCGGCATCCATGCTCGAAGACCACGACATCCTTGTGCTTCAACGCCAGCTCCGGCGGCGCTTGTTCGAAGGCGAGCGCGCGATCACCTGGCGACCGGGCCGCGAGCTGGCCGCGCAGCTGCTGCTGTACCTGGACGACCCGCAGGCCTGCTGGCGCATCTCGGTGCAATGGCTGCGCGACACGCTCGACGCCGACCGCGTCGACGCCGGCTTCGGCGGCTATGTCGACGCCAGCGGCCGCCTGCATGACTACGTGGTCGCGGCCGAGGTGCAGCGCCCGTCGCAACCACTGCCTGCGGTGATCGGCCTGCGCTTCAGCGCCGCCAACCCGGGCATCCGCGCCGTCTGGAGCGGCAGCGGCATCGCCCCCATCATCGACGTGTCGCAGGAGCGCAGCTTCACGCAGGAGTTGCGCGCCACGCTGATGCAGGCCGGCACGGCCTCGAAGCTGGCGGTTCCCGTGCACGACGAAGACCGGCCGGTGGGCATGATCTGCGCCGACTGGCACCACAGGGCCCCGCGCTGGAAGCACGCCGTGTGCGACGAGTTGCCGGGCCTGGCCCGCACCGCGCTGGGCCCGCTGCTGAGCGCCGCCCACCGGTTCGCGCAGGCGCAGAGCGAACGGGCGGGCGCCACGGACAGTCCGGCGAACCTCGCGGCGCTGACGCCGGCAGAGCTGAAGGTGGCGAAGCTGGCGGCCGGCGGCCTGAGCTACAAGGAAATCGCGCGCCAGCTGGACCGTTCGCTCTCCACGATCGACCACCAGCTGCGCAGCATCCGCGAGAAGCTCGGCACGCGCTCGACGGCGCGCCTGGTGCACATGCTCAGCGAACTGAACACGTCGGCGACGGGCCGCTCAACACCGCTTCAATGAGTGAGGCGCGGGGGAATGAGCACGGCTGAACGCCGGGGCGGCGTCAGCGGTGTCGGCACCCTCAGCGACGTGAGGGTTCCACTTCAAGGATCAAGGTCACGGCCACCGGCAGGTTGCCCGGCAGGTTGCGCACCCCGCACACCGACCGCGCATGGCCTGCGCGCGTGTCGAACAGGCTCGCCAGCAACTCGGAGGCGGCGTCGAGCACCTGCGGGTGCTGGGTGAACGACTGCACGCAGGCGACATGGCCTTCGAGCCGCACGACCTGCCGCACCCGTTGAAAACTGCCCAGGTTCAGGCGCACCTGGGCCAGCGCATTGAGCACCGCCAGCCGGGCCGCCTGACGGCCTTCTTCCAGCGTCAGCTCGGCGCCGAGCAGCCCACGCGGCAACGGATGCCCCGCCACCACCGGCCCCTGCATGGAGACATGCAGCAGGCCCGCCGCCTCGATCACTGCGCGGTAGGCCCCGAGCGGCGGCGGCGGTTCGGGCAGTGCGAGTCCCAGGGCCTCAAGGCGTTGAAGCACCGCGTCGCCCTGCGTGGCGAGCGAAGGGTCCGTGGCCATGGCGCGCCCTGCTTCAGCTCGCCCAGGGCTGCAGCACGATGCTGCCCCGCGCCTCGTTGGCGGCGATGCGCCGGTGTGCCTCGGCGGCCTGCGAGAGCGGCAGCACGCTGTCGATCTGCGCGCGGACCCGGCCCTGCCGTATTGCCTCGAGCCAGGCGGCGAAGTCCTCGATGTCGCCCACCAGCGTGCCGCGCAGCTGCTGCTGCGCGAAGAAGAAACGCCGGATGTCGAAGCGCACGTCGGTGCCCGCCATGAACCCCATCGCCACCACGATGCCCATGGGCTTCACGGCCTCGAGGGTTCGGGACAGCACATCGCCGCCGAGGTTGTCGATCGCGACATCGACACCCTGCCCGCCGCTCCAGGCGCGCACGGGCTCGACGAAGTCCTGCGTGCCGGTGTCGATCGCCAGCTCGGCGCCCATGCGCACGGCCAGCTCGGCGGAGGCCGCGTTCTGCACCGTGGTGACGACGCGCGCCCCCAGCGCGCGGGCCACCTGGATGCTCATCATGCCGGTGCTCGACGCGCCGGCATGCACCAGCACCCGGTCGCCGGCCTTGACCTCGCCGACGACCTGCACCGCGCGGATCGCGATCAGCAAGGAGACCGGCAGTGCGGCCATCTGCTCGGCCGGCAGGCCGGTGGTGTCGCGCAGCAGCCAGTGCTCGGGCACCACGATGTACTGGGCGTAGGTGCCCGGCATGTGGATGCCGGGAATCGCATAGCTGGCCGCCGCCGTGACCGGGCGGGTGTCCCACTGCGCGGGGTCGCTCGGGTAGCCGGGCATGGCGATCACGCGCTCGCCCACCGCGAAGCGCGAAGCGCCAGCGCCCAGCGCGGCGACCTCGCCCACCGCATCCGAACCCAGGATGTGCGGGAACGGGAGGACCGGGGCGATCTGCCCCAGGCGCACATAGTGATCCAGTCGGTTGACGCCGACGGCCAGCACCTTGACCAGGACTTCGCCCGGGCCCGGCACCGGCGTGGCGACCTCTTCGAGTTGGATCTGATCGGGGTCGCCGAAGGATCGGATGACGGCTGCTTTCATGAAAATCGGCTCCTGTCGTGTGGCGGGCACCATGCCTCGCAACGAAACAGGAATGGTAGATTTCACGTCACCAACCCGGAAGTAGTGACTTAAAAGTGCGATAGGGATAAAAAAGTGCCCATGAAGAACCGGATGAACCGCGCGGGCCGTGCCCCGCGCGTTGCGGCGCCGCCCGGCGACACGCCGTTCGTTCTGCGCGAGGACTGTGCGCAGCGGCGCATCCACTACGTCCTGAACGGCAAGTGGACGTCCATGGTGCTGTATGCCCTCAGCCACGGCGCGATGCGCACCGGGCAGTTGGAGCGCGCCCTGCCGGGTATCTCCAAGAAGATGCTGACCCTGACCCTGCGCGAGGTGGAGGCAGGCGGCCTGGTCCACCGCGAGGTGTTCCAGGTCGTTCCGCCACGCGTGGAGTACGCATTGACGCCACTGGGCAACGTCTTCGTCGAGCCCTTGCGCGCGCTCTATGGCTGGGCGCTGGACCACGGCGACGCGCTCGACCAGCTGGAAGACAACTTGCGGCGAGACAGGGCCGCGCCCGCCTGAACGGCGACAGCGCCCTCTGCCCCTCTTCTACTTGCCGATCAGCTGCGTCAGCTTGTCGGCCTCGAACGACTCGCCGCGCGCCGCATCGCCCGGCACGCAGTCCTTGGTGCCCGGCTGCGCCGACAGCTTCTCGATGGCCTGCCACAGGAGCGCGATCTGGTGCTCCTGGCTCGAGGCGTTGTCGATCAGGCCGCGCATGGCCTGGCTCAGCGGGTCGTCGTCCTGCGTGATGCCGTAGGCCGAGAACTTCTGCGGCGCGGCCACGTCGGCGCTCTCGCCTTCTTTCGACGGGATGATGCGCGCCGGAATGCCCACCGCGGTCGCACCGGCCGGCACCGGCTTGATGACCACCGCGTTGGAGCCGATCTTGGCGCCGTCGCCCACGACGAAGCCGCCCAGCACCTTGGCACCGGCGCTCACCACCACGTTCTTGCCCAGCGTCGGGTGGCGCTTGGTGCCCTTGTAGAGCGAGGTGCCGCCCAGCGTCACGCCCTGGTAGATGGTGCAGCCGTCGCCGATCTCGGCGGTTTCGCCCACCACCACGCCCATGGCGTGGTCGAAGAACACGCGCTCGCCGATCTTGGCGGCCGGGTGGATCTCGATGCCCGTGAACGCGCGCGCGCAGTGCGCGATGAAGCGGGCCGGCCACTTGAAACCGTGGGTCCAACAGGCGTGCGCCCAGCGGTGCAGCACCACGGCATGGAAGCCGGGGTAGACCGTGATCACTTCCCAGGCGCTGCGGGCGGCCGGGTCGCGTTCGAGGATGCACCGGATGTCGGCGCGCAGTCGAGAGAACATCGCTGCCTTTGTTGTCGTTATATCGATAGGGGCCGGGCAGTCTAAAGCCGGGCGTCTTCGCTTACGCGCGATGGGGTTTTGTGACGGTTCAGCTGCCGCGCGGCGGCCGGGTCGCGTCGCGGCTTGCATCACTCATGGCCTTGGCGATGCCGCGCAGGATATGGATTTCTTCCGGCGTGGGCTGCGCGCGGTTGAACAGCTGCTGCAGCCGCGGCATGAGCTTCTTGGGCGCCGCCGGGTCGAGAAAGCCGATGTCCACCAGCGAGCGTTCCCAGTGGTCGAGCATGCCGGCCACGGCCTGCGCGTCGGCCGCCTGCACCGGGGCGATGGCCTCGCGCACGCCGTAGCCGCCCAGCGCCAGGCGCCATTCGTAGGCCACCACCTGGATGGCCGCGCCCAGGTTCAGCGAGCCGAACTTCGGGTCGGTCGGGATGCTCAGGGCCACGTTGCAGCGGTAGACGTCCTCGTTGCGCATGCCGAAGCGCTCGGAGCCGAACAGGAAGGCCACATGCTGGTCGCCCTGCGTAGCCAGCGGCTCCAGGTGCTCGCGCGGCGTGCGCGTGGGCGGGCCGAAGTCGCGCGGGATCATGGCCGTGGCGCACAGGTGGGTCACGCCGTCGAGGGCTTCGTCCAGCGTTTCGACGATGCGGGCGTTGTTCAGCACGTCCAGGGCGCCGCTGGCGCGCTGGATGGTTTCCTCGCGCCGCAGCACGTTGGCCCAGCGCGGCGCGACCAGCACCAGGTCGTCGAAACCCATGGTCTTCATGGCGCGGGCGGCGGCGCCCACATTGCCGGCGTGGCTGGTCTGGATGAGGATGAAACGGGTGCGCATGACGGGTGGGGAAGACACAAACGGGCTGAGCCGGTAAAATGCCCGATTCTCGCCGCCCGCATCGCCGGACCGCAGGGTCGCCCAGATTGCATTCTTGGGGACCTCTCCCACCCGTTCTTCTCACAATCCAGAATGTCGTCCCCCAACCTGCATCCCATGCTCAATGTGGCCGTCAAGGCCGCACGCGCCGCCGGCGCCATCATCAATCGCGCCGCCCTCGACGTCGAGGCCGTGCGCATCTCCCAGAAGCAGGTCAACGACTTCGTCACCGAAGTCGATCACGCCAGCGAGAAGGTCATCATCGAGACCTTGCTGGGCGCATACCCGGGGCACGGCATCCTGGCCGAAGAATCGGGCACCGAATACGGCGCCAAAGACTCCGAATTCGTCTGGATCATCGATCCGCTCGACGGCACCACCAACTTCATCCACGGCTTCCCGGTCTACTGCGTGTCGATCGCGCTGTCGGTGCGCGGCAAGATCGAGCAGGCGGTCGTTTTCGATCCGTCGCGCAACGACCTGTTCACGGCCACCAAGGGCCGCGGCGCCTACATGAACGAGCGCCGCATCCGCGTGTCCAAGCGCGTGAAGCTCAGCGAGTGCCTCATTTCCACCGGCTTCCCGTTCCGCACCGGCGACAACTTCAAGCAGTACCTGGCCATCATGGCGGACATGATGCCCCGCATGGCCGGCCTGCGCCGCCCCGGCGCCGCCGCGCTCGACCTGGCCTACGTGGCCGCCGGCTTCACCGACGGCTTCTTCGAGACCGGCCTGAACCCCTGGGACGTGGCCGCCGGCTCGCTGCTGGTGACCGAGGCCGGCGGCCTCATCGGCAACTTCACGGGCGAGCCCGAGTTCCTCGACCAGCGCGAATGCCTGGCCGGCGCCCCGCGCGTGTACGGCCAGCTGGTGCCGCTGCTCGCCAAGTACTCCAAGTTCGCCAACGTGGACGACAAGCTGCGCGCCAGCGACCGCGTGCGCGCCGTGTCGGCCTCGACCAAGTCGAGCCCCGCCGACGCCTCGGTCGACCTGTACGCCCGCAGCACCGTGACCGAAGCCACGGCCGCCCCGCTCGACGGCAGCGCCGAAGCCCCGGCCGCCGCAGCCCCCGCCGCGCCGGCCGCCCCGCGCAAGCTCACCCGCATCAAGCGCGAGGCGCCCGCCGAGGGCGACGCCTCCGCCAAGTGATGACGGGGCCGGGCGCCGCCTCGCGGGTTCGCGCGGCGTTGCGCATTGCGCTGAGCCACTACGTCGCGAGCGGGCTCACCGTCGCGCTCGGCCTGCTCGTGATCTCGGGCGGGGTGCACCTGTGGCTGGGCACCCTGGCCGCTTCGGCCGCCGCCACCGGCGTGATCGTCACGGCGCCGCCCGACCTGCCCGGCCCGCGCCGCGGCAAGTTTTTGCAGATGCTGCCGGCGCCGCTCATCGGCCTGCCGCTGTTCTTCGCGGTGCAGATGCTGCACGGCGCACCGATCCGCCTCGGGCTGCTGCTGGTGCCCGCCACCTTCATGGCCTTCGTGGCCATGGCCTGGGGCAAGCGCGGCATTCCCATCGCCATCGCAGTGATGTTCTCGATGGTCTTCTCCATGGCCACGCCCGCGCCCGCCGGGCTGTCGGACGCCATCGCGCGCACCACCGAATTCGGCCTGGGCGCCGGCCTGTACGTGGTGTGGGCCACGCTGGCCAACCTGCTGCTCAACGGGCGCTTTCGCACGCAGTCGATCGCCGACGTGCTGTTTTCGCTGGCCGCGCTCATGCGCACCGAGGCCAGCCAGTTCACGCCGCAGGACGAGACCCGCGACATCCGCGACACCCCCGCCTCGCTGCTGGGCCAGCTGCTGCGCGAGCAGGCCGCGCTGGCCGACCAGCTGCAGGCCACGCGCGACATCGTGCTCGAGTCGCCGCGCACGCCGCGCCGCCAGCGACTGGCCGGCATGCTCGTCATCGTGCTCGAGATGCGCGACCAGCTGCTCGCCAGCGAACTCGACCTCGATGCCCTGCGCGCCCATCCGTCGCACGCGCAGGCGCTGGTCGAGATGCGCCGCATCCTCGAAGAGCTGGCCGACGAAACGACCGGCCTGGCCGATGCGCTGCTCATGCGCCGCCACCCCGCCGCCGTGGCGGACCGTCGCCCGCGCCTGGCCGCGATCCACGTGACGGCGGACGACGAAGACACGCACGGTCAGATGGGCCCGTCGGCCGCGATGCTCGCGCGCGGGCTGGCCAGCCGCATCGGCCACATCAACGACGAGGTGCTGCGCCTGGCGGCCATGGCGCGCGGCGACGCCGAGCCCAACCTGGCCGTGGTGCGCGCCAACTGGCAGCTCTTCGTGAGCCCGACCGACTGGTCGCTGCGCCCCTTCCTCGCGCTGTGGCGCTGGGACGCGCCGCCGCTGCGCCACGCCATTCGCGCGGCGCTGGCGATCGCGGCCGGCTACGGCATCGCGGTGTCGATGCCCTGGGGGTCGCACGACTACTGGATCCTGCTGACCATCGTGGTCGTGCTGCGCGGCAGCCTCTCGCAGACGCTGGAGCGGCGCAACAGCCGCGTTGCCGGCACGCTGCTGGGCTGCGTGCTCGCAGTGGGCCTGCTGTCGGCGCACCCCTCGCCACTGATGCTGCTCGTGACCGTGACCATCGCGCAGGCCATTGCCCACAGCTTCGCGGTGCGGCGCTACCTCGTCACCGCCGTGGCCGCGACCGTGCTGGGCCTGCTGCAGGCCCACATGCTGAACACCGGCACCGCGCCCATCTTTGCACTGTTCGAGCGCATCGCCGACACGCTCATCGGCGCCGCGCTGGCCTGGGGCTTCTGCTACGTGCTGCCCTCGTGGGAGCGCACGCAGATCCCGGCGCTGGTGGCGCGCGTGCTCACCGCGCAGGCGCGCCATGCGCGGCTCGCGCTCGGCCTGGGCCAGCTGCAGGCCATCCAGAGCAGCCCCGAGCTCGAATGGCGGCTCGCGCGCCGCGAGGCCTACGACAGCCTCTCGGCGCTGGTGCAGGCCACGCAGCGTTCGCTCTCCGAACCGCGCGCCGTGCAGCCGCCGCTGGAGCCGCTGGAGCATCTGCAGGCCCACAGCTACCAGCTGCTCGCGCAGCTCAGCGCCGTGAAGTCGATGCTCGTGCTGCGGCGCGACCGCCTCACGCCGGGCGACATCGAAGGCCCGCTTGTGCGCACCGCGCAACGCATCGAGGCCGCCCTGGGAACCATTCCGATCGCAGGGCCCTCTCACCCCGAGAGCACGGGGGCCACCACCGTCGGCGGCCCCATTCCACTGCCTGACCCGTTCGACAACGACATCAGCCCCTGGCTGGTGCGCCGGCTCGACCTGGCCACGGCGCTCGCCACGCAGCTGCGCGACGACGCAGCGCGCATTCTTCAACCACTGAACGACACCACCCCAGAAGCAAAGACCACCCCCGCCTGATGACCCAAGAGCTCCTCGCACACCCCTGGTTCGGCACCTGGATTGCCGCCCTGATCGCCGCGCCCCTCGCCCTTCTCGCCCACCGCATCGGGGGCATGGTCCTCAGGCGGATCACCCGCCCGGCGCCCGCCGTGCATGCGATGGTGCTCAACTGCACCGCCCCCGCGCGGCTGGTGCTGCCGCTGGCGGCGCTCATGATGGTGTGGCAGGCGGCGCCGGACGATCTGCGCTTCATCGGCAGCGTGCGGCATCTCACGGGGCTGCTGCTCATCGCGGCCAGCACCTGGTTCGTGCTCAAGGCCATCAGCGGCTTTGCCGACGGCGTGCTCGCGCAGCACCCTTCGGACATCTCCGACAACCTGCAGGCACGCCGCGTGCTCACGCAGACCCGCGTGCTCGCACGCACCGCCATGTCGGTCGTCGTCGTGGCCGGCGGCGCCATGATGCTCATGACCTTCCCCGGCGCGCGCCAGGTCGGCGCCAGCCTGCTGGCCTCGGCCGGCGTGATCGGCATCGTGGCGGGCCTGGCGGCCAAACCCGTCTTCAGCAACCTCATCGCCGGCCTGCAGATCGCGCTGTCGCAGCCGATCCGCATCGACGACGTGCTCGTGGTGGAAGGCGAATGGGGCCGCGTCGAGGAGATCACCGGCACCTTCGTGGTCGTGCGCATCTGGGACGACCGGCGCCTCATCTTGCCGCTCACCTACTTCATCGAGAAGCCGTTCCAGAACTGGACCCGCCACTCGGCCGAGCTGCTCGGCTCGGTCTTCTTCTACCTGGACTACGGCACGCCGCTGGCGCCGCTGCGCGCCGAGGTCGAGCGCCTCGTGAAGGCCGCGCCCGAGTGGGACGGCCGCTTCTTCAACCTGCGCGTGACCGACGCCACCGAACGCACCATGCAAGTCCGCGTGCTCTGCACCGCAGCGACCTCAGGCCTGGCCTTCGACCTGCGCTGCTACGTGCGCGAAGGCGTCATCGACTTCATGCAGCGCGAGTACCCGCAGTTCCTGCCGAAGATGCGCTTCGAGGGCAACGATCCGGCGATGGGGCAGCCGACGGTGATGCACGGCGCGGCGGCGGGCTGAGAGGCCAAGCGGCCGGGAATACGTCGCCGAGAGTGAGCGACGGCAGCGCCGCACCGCATACCGAAAGTCGATCGGATTCCACGAAAACGACTTTTCTCCGCGAGCCGAAAAGCGCCGAAAGAGGCGCCATGCATTGACCATCCCAGTCTGCCGAAACGACGCACATCGGCGCTCGAAGGCAGCAGGGAGGATCCAGACAATGCCATCGCTAGCAGGCGAGAAGATCGACTTTCGCAAGTCGAACAATTTCATGCGCTCCTGGTCGCCGCAGACCGGCGAGATCTGTCGCGAGGACATCGCGCTTTCCACGAGCCGGGCACCCCCACCCGTGCGGGGCCGGCCTGCGGCAGCCCCCGCCGCGCGGAAATCGGTGGAGGTGCCTGCACGGAGGACCGCCAAGCAAGACCCTTACGTCAACACGGTGCGCGGAGCGATCCACGCCGCCGAGGCAGTGTCGAATGCCGTGGGCAGCGTGCGGCACTGGCTGAACTCACCGCCCGCGCCCCCGCCTCCTCCGAAAGAAAAACCGAAGCCTGTCCAGACCGTCCCGCCGTTCGACATCCAGGACATCCCCGGCGCGATGCGCAAGATCGGCGCGCCGGTCGGAGCGGACTTGATGGACAAGTGGTTTGCGGGGGCGTTGAACTATCCGCCCACGCCGGCTGACGAACAAAACGGCATCAACCAGAACGGCGTGCCCTATCCGCCGGGCATGTTCGACACCACCTCGGTCAAGATCGACTGGGTGCTGAAATTTGCCAGAGCCCGAAAGGGACTGGCCCACCTGATGTCCCAACTTGAGACCCCGAGGGCGCGGGATGCGATGGCGAAGAAGCTGCGGCCTTACCGCAATCGGCTGGACATTCGGCCTTGGCTGGAATGCAAGAGCGACATCGTGAGGTTTCACAAGGATTTCCAGTTTCAACAGTCGCCTGTCGAGGGCACTCTCAGTCAGAAGTTGACGCAGTTCATCACGCAGTCCCTTTTCAACGAGGGCCTTCCGGATGACCTGACATGCGCCTTGGGCTCCTTCAACCTCTACGCGGCGGTCTCACAGGCCTGGTTCGATCACAAGAACAAGTCGGCCGTCGTGACCCACATCTCCGTCTACGTGAAGGACAACTTCACATTCACGGACGAGGCGGGCCATGCTTCGCAGTACCTTGGCCACTGGAGCCGCAGCCATGTGGCGATCGTCCCGGCCCATCAGACTGCGGCGATGGTGAACATCGGGTGGCTCGACTATCCAGTGGCGCAAGGCGACGTGCATGCCAAGGACGCCGTGCTGTACCCGGTCAAGAACTCGGACTTTCGCGCGTGGCAACGCAAACACAACCAAGGCGGCGACTTCATCATCTATACCGACATGGCCACGCTAAAACTCGACACGCCGATCACGGTGGCTTTGTGATGCCCGACTTCCACTCCATGTGCCGACGAGGCTCCCGCATCCTTCGATGGACGCTCTTGATCGTCATCCTTCTCCTCGGCATCAAGTACTGTTTCGAGGCAAGGGCCCGTGTCCGCGCCGACGACAATCCCGACGGGTGGTGGAGCAGTGTTTCAGATGTCCAAGATGGGGCCTACACGGCCAGGCGCGCCTTCGTCAGCAACGACACGATTCTTCTGCGGCTCTATCGCACAGGCGATCCGACGTTGCTCGCTGAACGCAGCTACCAGAAGCATGGTGTCGAGATCCTTTGGACGGAACACGAGTTGATCTACGACACCGCAGACGACTCCTACCTGGGCGACGGCATCCAACTCCCGCCCACCCGCCTCGACCGCTTTTTGGCAAGACTGCCTTGAGAGGCGCTCGCGTCATGCTTCGCCGAAGCGCCCACCTCCTTCGATGGACGCTTTGCATCGCCCTCCTTCTCTTTGGCATCAAGTACTGCTTCGAGGTGAAGGCCCGCGTCCGTGCCGACAACCATCCCGACAGGTGGTGGAGCGAGGTGTCGCCCATTCAGGGCGGGGCTTACACGGCCAGGCTCGCCTTCGTCAGCCGTGACACGATCCTGCTGAGGCTCTATCGCACGGGTAGTCCCACGCTGCTCGCGGAGCGCACCTACAGGGAGCACGGCGTCGCGCTCAGTTGGACGGACGACGGGTGGTTGATCTACGACACCTCCGACACGTCCTACGACGAAGGCTCCATTCAGCTCCCGCCCACCCGCCTCGACAACTTGCGGGCCAAGCTGCCCTAAGA
>NZ_JBWKYF010000112.1:0-16294 GCF_059423605.1 Variovorax sp. GW460-12-1-14-LB1 | reverse complement strand
GCCGCCGCCTCCCAAGCCACGCACCCCCGCCGAGTCACTGCAATCCCTCGCCGCCGGCGCTGCCCCGGGCTTCGAAGTCACGGCCACGCCGAAGAAGGCCGAGGTTGCCATCGGCAAGGACAAGCTGGCCTTCGAGGTGCGCAGCAAGCGCGACGGTTTCGTCTACGTGTTCCTGCTGTCCAGCGGCGGCGAGATGTTCCTGCTGTTCCCGAACCTGCTCGACAAGTACAACAAGATCACCGCCAACGCTGCGCTGGCGCTGCCGCGCGCCTCCTGGCCGATGGACGCTGGCGGGCCGGCCGGCACCAACCAGTTCGCGGTGCTCGTGAGCGAGCACGAGCGCGACTTCGGCGCCTCGGGCGTGCAGAACGAAGGCGTGTTCCCGCAGTTCCCGCTGCCGGTGCTCGCGGCACTCGAAGCCACGCGCGGCACCGGGCCGTCGCCGCTGTTGGGCAAACCGGTGTGCGCGCCGGGCGCCCCGCCGTGCAACGACGTCTATGGCGTCGCGAATTTCAAAATCGTCGAGAAGTAATCGTCTGTAGAGCGTCGGCCGCTTTCGGTCCCCTTTCCACGACACGACCAGGAGACTTTCATGCACACGTCACCGTCGCCGCACTTCGCGCTTCCCCTCTGCCGAACGGCCGCCGTGGTCGCGCTGGTGCTGCTGGCCGCCTGCGCCAACACGCCGCCGACCGCCACGGGCACGGCCACCACCGCGCCCACCACGGCCGACCCCGCGACCGCACCGGCCCGCCCCACCGGCGGCAGCGTGGCCGGGCAGGCGCGCACCTTCTCGACCCAGCTCGCGACCTACACCTCGGTCGGCTTCGACGCCGTGCCGGGCTGGGCGCGCGACGACTTCTCGGAAAGCTGGCCGGCCTTCCTGGGCAGCTGCAAGGTGCTCAACGGCCGCGGCGCCGAGTGGAAAGAGGTGTGCGAACGCGCGCTGAAGGTCGATGGCAAGAGCACGCAGGCCATCCGCGGCTTCTTCGAGAGCGAGTTCTCCGCTTATCAGATCCGCGACGACGACCGCAAGCCCGACGGCGTGGTCACCGGCTACTTCGAGCCCGAGATCGCGGGCAGCCGCACCTACGTCGCGCCGTTCATCTACCCGGTCTACGGCCAGCCCGAGGACATGCTGTTCGTCGATGCGCGCAAGCTCCCGGCCGGCAGCGGCACGGTGGCCGCGAAGGTCGAGGGCCGCAATGTGATCGTGCAAAGCGGCCTGAGCACGCGCGACATGGGCGCACCGGGCCTGTACGCGCTCGACCTCTCGGCCATCACCCGCGACACGCTCGACCGCAAGGTGCGCCTGCGCATCGACGGCAAGCGACTGCTGCCGTACTACACGCGCGAAGAGATCGAGACCAAGGGCGCGCCCAACGCCAAGGTGCTGGCCTTCGTGAGCAGCGCCACGGCGCTGTACGAGATGCAGATCCAGGGCTCGGGCCGCATCAAGCTGCCCAGCGGCGAGGTGGTGCGCGTGGCCTACGCCGAGCAGAACGGCCAGCCCTTCCGCCCGACCATCGCGCAGGCCGCCAACGGCAAGCCGCGCAGCGCCGTGAAGGTGCGCGGCGGCTCGCTCGAGCTGACGCTGGACGACGGCGACGACGAAGACACGGGCGCCATCGACAACAGCGTGATCCGCACGCGCGGCTTCACGCTGGCGCGGCCCACGGCCAGCGGCGCGGTGGTGGTGCCGGGCCGTCGCACGGCCGGCGCGGTGACCGGCTCCGGCATCAAGGACCCGAGCTACGTGTTCTTCAAGGAATCGACCTCGCCCGCGGGCGGTCCGGTGGGCGCGTTCGGCGTGCCGCTGTCGGCCGGCCGCTCGATCGCGGTCGATCCGCGCAGCACGCCGCTGGGCTACCCGGTGTTCGTGTCGACGCGCACGCCCGGCAGCGGCGCGCCCATGCAGCGCCTGACCATCGCGCAGGACACCGGCGGTGCCATCCGCGGCGCGGTGCGGGCCGACTACTTCTTCGGCAACGGCCAGCAGGCCGCCACCAACGCGCGCCGCATGAAGGAGCGCGGGCAGCTGTGGATCCTGCTGCCGCGCGGCCTGGCCGTGGCGCAGGCCGCGGTGTCGGGTGCGATCCGCACGCGCGGCGGCCCGGTCGGCGCGAATCTTCCGCAGTGCCTCGTGCCCACGGAAGGCGTCTGCGTCGACGACTGACCTTTTTTCTTTCGACCCCTTGGCCCTTCATGCAGGAAACCCTTTCGTCCGCCGAGAGCTCTGAACTCGTCCGCCTCTGGCGGCGCCGGCAGACGCTGTCCTCGGACGACATGGGCACCATGTACCGCATCGTGGGCGATGCGCTCGTGGCCTGCAATCCGCCCGAGCTGCAGGTGCTGGGCGAGGGGCGGCAGGAGCTGGTGGCGCAGTTCATCTACGTGAAGGTGCTGCGGCTCGATGCCGACCCCGACGAGTCGGAAGAGCGCGCGGGCCACAGCGCGCCGTCCACCGCCTTTGCGCTGTGCGCGTACTTCCGCCGCTACCTCATCGACTGCACGCGCGCCAGTTCGTTTCGCCGCAAGGTCTCCATCGGCGACCAGATCACCGAGGCCCAGCTCGAAGACGAACTCGGCCCGGGCGAAGACCTCGACGGCTGCCTGGCCGAGCACGGCCTCAGCGCGCAGGCCGTGCAGCTGGCGGCGCGCGCCTTCATCGCCGGGCTGCCCGAGCCCGAGCGCATCCTGCTGTGCGAGGGCTTCGGGCAGGAGGCCGAGGGCGGGCTGTCGGGCGTGGCCTCGCGCCACGCCATCGCCTCGTACCACTACCGCGCCGGCCGGCTGGGCCTCGTGCACAAGCGCGAAGGGCTGGGCGCCGGCTATGCGCAGACCCGCATCGGCAGCTGGATCGGCCAGACCCTGGGCATCGCCATCGAGGCCGACAACATGGCGGCGATCCTGCAGGTTTTCAAAATCCTCGGGGCTGAAGCGTCTTATGTCTGAAGACATAGCCATTCAGGAACAGACGCCATGACCACCGACCTCTGGCCCCCGCTCAGCGTGATCCGCCATGCGTTCGAAACCGGCGCGCCGCCCGGCGATGCCGCGCCGGACACCGCACCCGTCGCGATGCCGCACGGCAGCAGCGCGGGCGCGGGCACGCCGGTGGTGTCGGACCTGCTGCTCCCTTTGACCGAATTGGCCCGGCGCCGCGAGGCTGTCGCCCGGCGCGCCTTCACCGCGCGCTGGGCGCCGGGCCGCCTCGTGAGCGTGGTGCACGACGGGCGCCTGCTCGGCGTGCTGCTCGACCGCTGCATCCACGGCGACCTCTGGCAAGGCTGGATGGCCGCGGGCGAGCCCGACTGGGCCGGCCCCTTCGACGTGCTGCTCGAGCCCGACGACGAGCCCTTCGAGCCGATGTTCGGCGTGGTCCAGGCCTGGAACGTGCTCACGCTCGAACCCAGCCCGCAGCTGGCCGCGCGCGTGCTCGGCGAGGTGTCGGCCACGCGGCTCGCCGCGATCCGCGCGGTGCACGACGAATGGGCCGCGCACGCGGCGCCCGACATCGCGCCCGAGCCCGGGCGCATCGCGCTGCGCGGCGTGGCCGGCGCGTTCTCGGTGCTCTCGGGCACGCCGCTGGGCCCGCAGGACCCGCGCACCGACTACCAGGCGCTGTACCGCGATGCCGGCCTGCAACTGGGCCGTGCGCTGGCGCAACCGCAGGACGAAGCCCCTGCCGCGCCGCCGCCGCCATCGCCCGCCCGGCCGCTGCCGCGGCCCGAGGACGGCTGGTGGGGCAGCATCCGCCGCTGGTTCGGCGCCGAAGGCTGGGCGCGCCCGGCGTTTGCGGCGGTGGCGTTGTTCGCGGTGATCCAGAACGTGGGGCTCATCGGCGGGCGCGGCAACGCCGAAGACGACGACGTGCGTTTTCGCTCGGTGCCCACGGCACCCGTCGCGGCGCAGGCCAACCTGGTCGTGCGCTGGAACGAGGGCGTGCGCATCGACGAGGCCGATCGCCTGCTGCGCACGATGTCGGCCGAAGTGGTCGGCGGGCCGGGGCCGAACGGCGTGTGGCGCCTGCGCGTGGCCGATCCGGTCGGCGCTTTGTCGGTGCTCGCGACGTCGCCGTTGGTGGCGTCGGCCGGGCCGGCTTCGGAGCCGCCATGAACCTGCGCGCGTGCAGCCTGCGGTTCCTGCTCGCGCTGGTGGTGTGGGGCGCGGGCGGTGTCGCCGCGCAGGCCGCGCAGCGCGCGCTGCTCGTCGGCGTCTCCGAGCTCGTCAACCAGCCGCAGGCGCTGTGGCTGCAGGCGCCGCGCAACGACGTGATGCTCATGCGCGACGCCTTGCTGAAGCAGGGCTTCACCGCGCCCGACATCGCCGTGCTCGCCGACGGCGTGCCCGGCGCCGCGCTGCCCGAATCGCAGGCCATCCACGACGCCCTGGCGCGGCTGCTCGCGCAGTCGGCCAGCGGCGACTTCGTGCTGCTGTACTTCTCCGGCCACGGCACGCGCCTGCGCGACGTGGCCAAGCGCTACCAGGAGCCCGACGGCCTGTCCGAGAACTTTCTCGCGCGCGACGTGCGCGGCACGCTCGGCGCCGATGCCGCGCTCAGCGGCGACCTGCGCGATGTCGACTTCGACGCCTGGATCCAGGCCTTCCTGGCGAAGAACGTGTTCGTCGCCTCGGTGTTCGACACCTGCTCCGCCAACTCGATGACACGCGGCACGGGCGATGCGCCCGCGACCGCCGAGGGCCCGGCCGACGACGAGGTGCGCTGGCGCGGCCTGCGCACGACGCAGCTCATGGGCGGTGCGTCGCCCGCACGGTCCCTGGCTCCACCGGCCGCGACCGACGCCGTACCGCGCGCCCGCTACGTGGCGCTGTTCGCGTCCGAGAGCCACCAGATCACGCCCGAGCTGCGCCTGCCGCGCAAGGCGCGCAGCGCCCGGCCGCAGGGCCTCCTGACCTGGGCCGTGGTCGAGTCGCTGGCGCGCAAGCCCGCCACCTGGCGCGACCTGTTCGACGGCGTGCTCGCGCTGTACCCGCCGGTCATCGACGAGCTCGCGCAGCGCTTTCCCACGCGCGAGCTGCCGTCGCCCGTGGCCGAGGGCAACCTCGATGCGCCCCTGTTCGCCAACAGCGGCGCGCCCGCGTCCACGCGCCCGGTGTGGGGGGCGCAGCGCAGCGGCGACAGCCTGGCCGTCAAGGCCGGCCTGCTCGACGGCCTGGCGCCGCAGCAGGAGGTGCGCGTGCTCGCCACGCTCGACGACGGCACCGTGCGCCGCGCGCCGGCTGCCATCGCGCAGATCAAGCTCGGCGGCGCCTGGCTCGCCGTGCCGGCCGCCTTGAAAGACCTGCCGGGCAGCGCGTTCTGGAGCGTCACGCCCATTGCCGAGCCGGCCGCGACGGCGCTGCGCGTGCGCGCCGACAAGCCGCTGCCCGCCGGCCTGAGCCTCGACTACCCGGCGGCGATCCGCCTGGCCGACGACCCCGCGAGCGCCGATGTGCGCTGGACCGACCTCGGCCCCGCCGGCCATCGCCTCGAAGCGCTCGCGCCCGTGTTCGGCACCGCCGCCTCCACCGTCGTGGTGCCCGACGTGGCCGCGCTGCGCCGCCGCCTGCAAGCGCTGGCGCAGCTCAAGTGGCTGGCCCAGCTGCAGGCCCATGCCCGGGGCGGCCAGCTCGACGGTTTCGATGCGGCGCTCGAAGTCTGGAGCGCCGACCGGCTGCTGCGCAGCGTGCCCGTCGCCGAGGCCGCGAGCGTGCTGCCTGCACTGCGGACCGGCGAGCGCGTGCGCCTGAACGTGCGCAACACCAGCGGCCGTTCGCTCGACCTCGTCATCACCGGCATCGACGCGCGCGGCGCGCTGCAGGCGGTGTACCCCGACGGGGCCGGCGAAACCAACCGCTTCAAGCGCGGCACGCCCGAGCAGCCGGCGGTCAAGCGTTTCGACCTGCCCTGGCTCGATGCGGCCGGCGAGGCGCGCCTGCTCGTCATGGCGGTGCCGGCCGCGCCCCACAGCGCGCCGCGCCTGTTCGGCGTGGCCACCGCGGCGCAGGCCGACGTGTCGGAAGTGCGCGTGCGCGGCGGCCAGCCGCCGGCCGCCGGCGGCGAGCGCCAGGTGTTCGCGGCCTTGCTGCGCAGGAGCGCCGCCGCGGCAGACGGTGGTGCGCGGCCATGAGGCGGGCGCGCGTGGTCCCGGTCCAGTTTTCTTTGTCCGAATCCGGAGGTTGACATGGCATTTCTCGAAGACGGCTCCTGGAGCCCCGAAGACGCACGGCAGTTCTATGAACTGATCGGCACCGGCTCGGCCGAGACCGACCTGGTCATGATGATCGAGAGCAAGGGCTCGCCCGTCGAGGGCGAACTCGAACGCGTCTTCGACGACGGCAAGGCGCGCCTGAACATCGGCGGCTACTACTGGTCGGTGCAGGTGCCCGAATCGTCCGCGCAGAACCAGGTCGTGCCCCACAACCTGGTCGTCGCGCGCCGCAGCGACGCGGCCACGGCCACGCTCGCCAGCCTGCTGCGCGCGCAGGAAAAAGACCTGAAGGTCGTCATCAGCGCCTACAAGGCCGGCGGCGATCCGCAGTCGCCCGAGGCGCAGGCGACCTTCGAGATTTCGCTGGAGAACGCGCGCATCTGCCGGCTGGTGCTCAACTCCGGCGGGCACTGGGGCGTGCCCTCGGAGCTGGTCTCCATCAGCTACCGCACGGTGAAGATCAAGTCGGCGCCGCAGAAGACCAGCGGCGCGCGCGGCGCGGTGCGCGAATGCCAGTTCACCCGGACGTGAACCGAAACCTGAACCCGAACGCCTCCAGGAGCACCCCGCCATGACGACGACCGCCGCAGACTTCCTCAAGGCCGCCGACCCGGTGGCCGCCCTCAAAGCCCTGAGCGACGACGTGCGCGCCAAGCCCTCCGACTCCAAGCACCGCGTCTTCATGGCGCAGCTCTTGTGCGTGCTCGGGCAGTGGGAGCGCGCGCTCAACCAGCTCACCGTCGCGGCCGAGCTCGACGCGCTCGCCGTGCCCATGAAGCAGGTGTACGGCGAGGCCGTGCGCTGCGAAGGCCTGCGCGCCGACGTGTTCGCCGGCACGCGCACGCCGATGATCTTCGGCCAGCCCGATGAATGGCTGGCACTGCTCATCGAATCGCTGCTGCGGCAAGGCCGCGGTGAGAGCGGGCTGGCCGAAGACCTGCGCCAGCGCGCCTTCGACGGCGCGCCCGCCATCGCCGGCACCATCGACGGTGCGCCCTTCGAATGGCTGGCCGACGCCGACATGCGCCTGGGCCCGGTGCTCGAGGCCTTCGTCAACGGCAAGTACTACTGGATTCCCTACGCGCGGCTGGCGCACATCAAGATCGAGCCGCCCGAAGACCTGCGCGACTGCGTCTGGATGCCCGCGCACCTGCAGTTCGAGAACGGCGGCGAAACGCTGGCCCTCATCCCCACGCGCTACGAAGGCACCGAGGCGCAGGACGACGGCGAGCTGCGCCTGGCGCGCAAGACCGAGTGGCGCGAGCTGCGCCCCGAGGTCTGGGCCGGCTACGGCCAGCGCGTGCTCGGCAGCGACGCGGGCGAGTACGCGCTGATGGACGTGCGCGAGATCCTCTTCACGCCCGCCGCTGTTGATGCGGCCGAAGGCGGCGAAAGCAGCGGCGGTGGCTGAACTCACGGCGCAGGAGCGGCTGCAGCCCTCGCTGCTGGACCGCCTCGTCGACCACGCGCCCGACGAGAAGCGCGAGGGCGACGACAAGCGCACGCTCACCAAGCAGGCGCTGCGCCAGGCCGTGCTGCGCGACCTCGGCTGGCTCTTCAATGCCACGGGGCACGGCCTGTCGATGGACGACAAGCAGCACCCGAATGCCGCGCGCTCCGTCATCAACTACGGATTGCCTATGCTGTCTGGCCAGTTCACCTCGTCGGTGCAGCGTGTCAGCATGGAACAGGCTTTGAAGAACGCAATCCTGCAGTTCGAGCCGCGCATTTTGTCCCGCACACTCGAAGTCGAACTCGTCATGGAAGGCCCGGCCCTGGAGTCCCACAACAGCATCGGCCTGCAGATCCGCGGCATGCTGTGGGCGCAGCCCGTGCCGCTCGAGTTCCTCATGCGAAGCCGCGTCGATCTGGAAGAGGGCCGCATAGAGATCGTGGACATGGCGCAAAACCCAAGGTAAGTCCACATGGACCCTCGGCTGCTGAGCCTGTACGAGCAGGAGCTGCGCTACTTCCGCGAAAGCGCCTCGGAGTTCGCCCGTGCGTTCCCGAAGATCGCGCACCGGCTGGGCATCGAAGGCCAGGAAGTCGCCGACCCGTACGTGGAGCGGCTGATCGAGGCCACGGCCTTTCTCTCGGCGCGCGTGGGCCTGAAGCTCGACGCCGAATACCCGCGCTTCACGGGCCACCTGCTGGACATCGTCTACCCGCACTTCCTGGCGCCCACGCCGGCCATGACGGTGGTGTCGTTCGTGCCCGACCCGGAAGACGCCAACCTCGCGGCCGGCCCCACGTTGCCGCGCGGCGCCGGCCTGCGCGCGCGCCAGGCCGTGGGGCAGAACACGCACTGCGAGTTCCGCACCGCCGCCGCGTTGCGCATCTGGCCGATCGAGGTGCAGCGCGCCCAGTACTTCACCTACGCGCCCGACCTGCCGCTGAACACCCATCCGCAGTCGCGCGCCATCCGCGGCGGCCTGCGCATTGCATTGCGCGCCACGGCGGGGCTGGACTTCAGCCAGATCGCGCTCGACGATCTGGTGCTGCACTTCGGCGGCGCGGAAGACGTGGCCTGGCAGCTGCACGAATGCGCGCTGGGCCAGCCCATCGGCGTGTGGGTGCGACCGCTCACGGCCAGTGGTGCCTTGCAAGGCACCATGCGCAGCCTGCCGGGCAGCGCCATCGGCGCGGTCGGCTTCAGGGACGACGAGGCGCTGCTGCCCGTCACGGCCACGGGCTTCTCGGGCTTCCGGCTGCTGCAGGAGTACTTCGCATTTCCGCAGCGCTTCCAGTTCGTGCGCATCGGCGGGCTGCAGGCGCTGCTCGCGACGATGCCGGTGACCGAGCTGGAGATCGTGCTGCTGTTCTCGCGCGGCGATGCGGCGCTCGAGAAGCTGGTGAGCGCCGACAACGTGCAGCTGCACTGCGTGCCCGCCGTCAACCTGTTCACCAAGCGGCTCGACCGCGTGCCCGTGACCGAAGGCGTGAGCCAGTTCCACCTGGTGCCCGACCGCACGCGGCCGCAGGACTTCGAGGTGCACACCGTCACCGAGGTCATCGGCCACGGCGCGCCGGGGGCCGACGCCGCGGTGGCCGAGCAGCCGTTCCGGCCGTTCTACTCGGCCTTCCACGGCAGCCGCAACAGCCACCCGGCCTACTTCACGACCACGCGCGAGCCGCGCATGCTCTCGGTGCGCCAGCGCACCGAAGGCCACCGCAGCAGCCACATCGGCTCCGAGGTCTACATGCAGATCGTCGACCCGCAGCAGGCGCCGTATGCCGCCACGCTGCGCCAGCTCGCCGTGACCGCGCTGTGCACCAACCGCGACCTGCCGCTTCTGATGCCGCTGGGGCGCGACAACGATTTCGACTGCGTCGATTCCTTTCCCGTGCAGCGCGTGCGCATGGTGCGCGGGCCGTCGCGACCGGTGTCGCCGGTCGTGAGCCAGGGGCTGGGCTGGCGCGTCATCGACCACCTGGCGCTCAATTACCTGTCGCTGTCCGACAGCACGCCGGAGCAGGGTGCCGCCGCGCTGCGCGAGACGCTCATGCTCTACGCCGTGCATGCCGACGAGATGCGCCAGGGCCAGGTGCGTGGGCTGCTGTCGGTCAAGAGCAAGCCCGTGGCGCGGCGCCTGCCGCTCGCGGGCCCGATCGCCTTCGGGCGGGGGCTCGAGGTGACGCTGGAGGTCGACAAGGACGCCTTCCACGGCCACAGCGCCTTCCTGTTCGGCGCCGTGCTGGCGCAGTTTCTCGCGCGCCATGTCGAGGTGAACCACTTCGTCGAGACCGTGCTGCGCGTCGCGGGCAAGGGCGAAGCCATGCGCTGGAGGCCGCTGTGCGGGACACGCCAGATTCTGTGAACAGCCGCGTGGACCTCGCGCTGCGCGGGTGGTCGGCGCAGCCGTGGGACTTCGACTACTTCGCCGTGATGCGGCGCATCGAGTCCGTCGCGAAGACCACGCCGCGCTGGGGCCGCGCCCTGCTGCCCAGCGCCGAGCCGGTGCGCGTGGGGCAAGAGCCCTCGCTGTCGTTCGCGCCCGCCAGCTTCAGCCGTTTCGAGCCGGCCACCGCGCACTCGCCGCCGCGCCTGCGCCAGCACTTCTTCGGCTACATCGGCCCCAACGGCCCGCTGCCGGTGCACCTGAGCGACTTCATCCGCGAGCGCAGCCTGAACCACGGCGACCCGACCTGGCTGGCCTTTCTCGACACCTTCTCGCACCGCTTCTCGCTGCACTTCTACCGCGCGTGGGCGCAGTCGCGGCCCGCCGTGGCACTCGACCGGCCGGGCGAAGACCGCTTTCGCCTGCAGGTCGGCGCGCTGGTCGGCATCGGCACGCCGGGGCGCATCGACCGCGACGAGATCCATGACGACGCGCGCCTGCATTTCTCGGGCTGGCTCGCGCGCCGCGTGCACAACGCGGAAAGCGTGGAGTCGGTGCTGTGCAGTTATTTCGGCGTGCCGGTGAAGCTGGAGCGCTGGGTCGGCCACTGGATGCGCGTGCCCACGGACGAGGTCACGCGGCTGGGGCAGGGCGAGAGTTCGCGCTCGATGGGCATGGGCGCGATGCTCGGCACGCGCGCGTGGGACCGCCAGCACCGCGTGCGCCTGCACCTGGGGCCGCTCACGATCGACCAGTACCGCATGTTCCTGCCCATCGGAAACGCGCAGCCCGTGCTGCAGCGCTGGATGCAGCAGCTGCTCGGCGACACCCTCGAATGGGACGCGCAGCTGGTGCTCGAGAAAGTACAGGTGCCGCCCACGCGCCTGGGCCAGGCCCGGGGCAACGGCCCGCGCCTGGGCTGGGTCTCGTGGCTCGGCGAACGCCCGCGCACGCGCGATGCGGCCGACGTGCGCATTGCCAGCCAGCCGTCGAGGGCGCGCCTGCCGCAGCAGTCCGCCTCTTTTCAATAAACCCATCTTCATTCGTTCAGAAGAGATACGGAGTCCTCCATGAGTGAAATCAGCCGCACCGCCCTCTTCGGCAAACTCAACTCGCTGGCCTACAAGGCCATCGAGGGCGCCACCGTCTTCTGCAAGATGCGCGGCAACCCGTACGTGGAGCTGGAGCACTGGTTCGCCCAGCTGCTGCAGGCCCAGGACTCCGACCTGCACCGCGTGATCCAGCACTACGGCCTCGACGTGTCGGTGATCGCCAAGGACATGACGGCCGCGCTCGACCGCCTGCCGCGCGGCGCCACCGCCATCAGCGATTTCTCGCCGCACATCGAGAACGCCATCGAGCGCGCCTGGACCTACGCCACCCTGCAGTTCGGCGAGGCGCAGGTGCGCACCGGCTACATCCTGGTCGGCATGCTGAAGACGCAAAGCCTGCGCAACCCGCTGTTCGGCCTGTCGAAGCAGTTCGAGAAGATCAAGGTCGAAGACCTCGCCGACAACTTTCCGAAAATTTGCGACGCCTCGCCCGAAGCGCAGATGCGCGCCCAGGACGGCACCGGCATGGGCAGCGGCGCACCCGGCGAAGACTCGGGCGCCATGGCGCCGGCCGCCATGGGCAAGGGTGATGCCCTCAAGAAATTTGCTGTCGACCTCACGGAGAAAGCCAAGAAGGGAGAGATGGATCCGGTGACCGGGCGGGACGAGGAAATCCGCCAGATCGTCGACATCCTCATGCGCCGCCGCCAGAACAACCCGCTGCTGACGGGTGAGGCGGGTGTGGGCAAGACCGCGGTGGTGGAAGGCTTCGCGCAGCGCCTGGCGCGCGGCGATGTGCCGCCGCAGTTGAAGGACGTGAAGCTGCTCACGCTCGACATCGGCCTCTTGCAAGCGGGCGCGAGCATGAAGGGCGAGTTCGAGCAGCGCTTGCGCCAGGTGATCGACGAGGTGCAGAGCTCGCCCACGCCGATCATCCTGTTCATCGACGAGATCCACACGCTGGTCGGCGCAGGCGGCGCGGCCGGCACCGGCGACGCGGCCAACCTGCTCAAGCCGGCACTGGCGCGCGGCAACCTGCGCACCATCGGCGCCACCACCTGGGCCGAGTACAAGAAGTACATCGAGAAAGACCCGGCGCTCACGCGGCGCTTCCAGGTCGTGCAGGTGCCCGAGCCCGACGAGACCAAGGCGATCTTGATGCTGCGCGGCGTGGCCAGCGTGCTCGAGAAGCACCACCGCGTGCAGCTGCTCGACGAGGCCATCGAAGCGGCCGTGAAGCTCTCGCACCGCTACATTCCCGCGCGCCAGTTGCCCGACAAGGCCGTGAGCCTGCTCGACACGGCCTGCGCGCGCGTGGCCGTGTCGCAGCACGCGACGCCGCCCGAAGTCGAAGACTGCATGCGCCGCATCGAAGGCCTCACGGTCGAGCAGGAGATCATCGGCCGCGAGGAGGCCATCGGCATCGACGTGACCAAGCGCGCCGCGCTGGTGGCCACGCTGTTGGCCGAATCGAAGGTGCAGCTCGAAGCGTTGAATGCGCGCTGGCAGGAAGAGAAGGGCCTGGTCGACCGTCTGCTCGAGCTGCGCAGCAAGCTGCGCGCGGGCAACAAGCCGGTCGACGAACCGGCGGCCGGTGAAGCCGCCGCCGAGGCCGCCCCCGACCGCGCCACGCTGCTGGCCGAGCTGCACGAACTGCAGACGAAGATCCACGCGGTGCAGGGCGAGTCGCCGCTCATCCTGCCCTCGGTCGACGAGCAGGCGGTCGCATCGGTCGTCGCCGACTGGACGGGCATTCCCGTCGGCCGCATGGTCAAGAACGAAGTCGAAGCGGTGCTCAAGCTGGCCGACACGCTCAACCAGCGCGTCATCGGCCAGAAGCACGGCCTGGAGATGATCGCGCGCCGCATCCAGACCTCGCGCGCGCGGCTGGACAACCCGCAGAAACCCATCGGCGTCTTCATGCTCTGCGGCACCTCGGGCGTGGGCAAGACCGAGACCGCGCTGGCGCTGGCCGAGGCGCTGTACGGCGGCGAGCAGAACATCATCACCATCAACATGAGCGAGTTCCAGGAGGCGCACACCGTCTCCACGCTCAAGGGCGCGCCGCCCGGCTACGTGGGCTACGGCGAGGGCGGCATCCTGACCGAGGCCGTGCGCCGCCGCCCCTACAGCGTGGTGCTGCTCGACGAAGTGGAAAAAGCCCACCCCGACGTGCACGAGATCTTCTTCCAGGTCTTCGACAAGGGCTGGATGGAAGACGGCGAGGGCCGCATGATCGATTTCAAGAACACGATCATCCTGCTCACGACCAACGCCGGCAGCGAGCTCGTGATGAGCATGTGCCGCGACCCCGAGCTGCTGCCCGATTCGAATGCGCTGGCCGATGCGCTCAAGGCGCCGCTGATGAAGGTGTTCCCGCCCGCGCTGCTGGGCCGCATCGTCACCATTCCCTACTACCCGCTGTCGCCCGAGATGATGAAGAAGATCGTGCGGCTGCAGCTGGGCCGCATCAAGAAGCGCGTGGAAACGAACCACGGCGTGCCCTTCGAATACACCGAGGCGGTGATCGAGCAGGTGGTCGCGCGCTGCCAGGACCCGGAGTCGGGCGGGCGCGTGATCGACGCGATCCTCACCAACACCGTGCTGCCCACCATTTCGGTCGAGTACCTGCAACGCCTGGCCTCGGGCGGCGAGATCCGCCGCGTGGCGCTCGACGTGAAGGACGCCGACTTCACCTACGCGTTCGACTGACCACCGCCCAGCGGGACGCCCCACTTCCGAGAGACCCAAGATGGCCGACCACGAGTTCCGCATCGAGAGCGATTCGCCCGCCAAGGACGACCTGATGTTCTGGCGCATCGTCGGGCACGAGGCGCTGGCGCGCCCCGCGGCCTACGAGCTCACCGTGCTGTCCAAGAACAAGGACCTCGCCGCCAAGGACATCCTGGGCCACGCCTTCGACGTGGTCATCGAGTTCAAGGACGCCGACGGCGGCGCGCACGAGCGGCATTGCCAGGGCCACGCGGTGCGCTTCGTGCGCGCGGGCCACATCGGGCGGCACTACGAGTACCGCATCGCGCTGCGCTCGTGGTTCTGGCTGCTCACCAAGCGCGCCAACTCGCGCATCCACCAGGAAAAGAAGGTGCTCGAGGTGCTCGACGCGGTGTTCGAGGACAGCCCGATCAAGCGCTTCAAGAAGACCAAGGCCACCAACGTCATCGGCACGCACAACCCGCGCCGCTACTGCGTGCAGCACCAGGAGAGCGACTACCAGTTCCTGTCGCGCCTGCTGGAGGATGAGGGCATCTACTACTGGTTCGACGCGCACGACGCGCCCGGCACCATGCACCTGTCGGACGCCAGCGACCTGGCGCACGACAAGCTGCCCGCGGCCGACACGCTGCGCCACATGGCGGTCCATGCGGCCGAGCCGCGTTTCAACGAGATCTCGCGCTGGGTCAGCGCGCGGCAGTTCGACACCGGCAAGCATTCGTCGCGCGACAGCGACTTCAAGGCCATCAAGAAGAAGCTGGGCGCCGACATCGACAGCTCCGACCAGCACGAGCTCGCCGAGTTCGAGATGTTCGAGTTCCCCGGCGGCTACTTCAGCGGCGACGACGCCGAGACGCGCGCCAAGCTGCGCGGCGACGAACTCAACGCGCGCCGCGACCGCCACTGGGCGCTCACGCCGTGGCCCGACGTGGCGGCCGGGCGCAGCTTCAAGTTCGAGGACGACCCCGACGGCACGCGCAACGGCGACTACGTGATCGCCGCCTGCACCTTCATCGCCAGCCACCGCGGCTACGAAGGCGTGAGCGCCAGCGCGCCGGCCCAGCCCGTGCAGCGCGCGCTGGCCGAGGTGCTGCGCGACGACGCCGTGAACGCTGACACCCTGCCGGTGCTGGAAGAGCTCATCGCCGCCACGCCCGCGCTGGCCGCCGCGCAGACCGGCAGCAGCCTGTTCCTGCTCACCGTGATGCCGGTCGACCGGCCGTTTCGCGCGCCGCGCCTCACGCCGCGCGTGACCATGCCCGGCCCGCAGACGGCGATCGTGGTCGGCCCCAAGGGCGACGAGCTGCACGTGGACGACCACGGCCGCGTGAAGGTGCACTTTCACTGGGACCGCTACGACGAGAGCAACGAGAAGTCGACCTGCTGGGTGCGCGTGTCGCAACCCTGGGGCGGCAAGGGCTGGGGCGGCTACTTCGCGCCGCGCATCGGCCAGGAGGTGATCGTCGACTTCCTCAACGGCGACCCCGACCGCCCGGTGATCGTGGGCCGCGTCTACAACGACGACCAGCCGATTCCGTACAAGTCGCCCACGCAGAGCGGCTTCCGGACCCGGTCCACGCCGGGCGGCGGCGTGAACAACTACAACGAGATCATGTTCGAGGACAAGAAGGGGTCGGAGAACATCAACATCCACGCCGAACTCGACATGAGCCGCAGCGTGGAGCGCGACGACTCGGGCAGCGTGGGCCGCGACCAGTCGCTCAAGGTCGACCGCGACCAGACCGTGAGCGTGCAGCGCAACCGCACGGTCAACGTCACCAACAACGAGACCAAGAGCGTCAAGGTGGCGCAGAAGATCACCGTCGGCGCCAGCCAGGACGTGCATGTGGTGGCCAACCAGACCACCAACGTGGACGGCGCGCACGCGCTGGTGGTCAAGGGCGACCACCGCATCGAGACCAAGTCCGCGCGCACCGACTTCACGGCCTCCAACGAAAGCCGCACCGTGGGCGGCAACCAGACGGTGACCATCGCCGGCAACATGGCGCACAAGGCGTCGCGCATGACCTTCGAGGCCGGCCACATCGAGTTCAAGGTGACCGGCGGCAACTCGATGAAGATGGACGCCGGCGTGGCGCCGTTCCAGGCCAACTTCATGCAGTACAGCCTGGTGAGCAACACGCACATCAACCTGATGGCCATCGGCGACATCAACCAGACTTCGCTGGGCTCCAACACCACGGTGCTCGGCGCCAACAGCAGCGGTTACATCGGCACCAACAGCGAGGCGAACCTGGGCGCGGCGCGTTCCACCTTCCTGGGCATGAGCATGGACAACGCCGTGGGGCTGGCGGTGGCCAACTTCATGGGCATGCAGATCGAGAACACCATCGCGCTCAAGCTCGAGACGGTGGCCTCGATGGGCATCGAGCGCAAGCTCGGCAGCCTGCGCGAGGCGCCGATCCACATCTTCAAGGCCGGCGGGGGCGGGGGC
>NZ_JBWKYF010000111.1:0-16299 GCF_059423605.1 Variovorax sp. GW460-12-1-14-LB1 | reverse complement strand
TGAGCCGGCTGGCTCGCAAAGAGGGTGGGTCAATATTCGATGGAAATCGCGGGTCAGGATTCCATGGAAATCAACAATCGGGTCCATCGACAGTGCCCGCGCAATCGCGACACGCTGCTGCTGGCCGCCGGAAAGCTGGCCCGGGAACTTGTCCTTGTGGGTCGCGAGGTCCACGCGGTCGAGCATGCGAAGTCCGCGCTCGACGGCCTCGGAGCGCGAGCGCCTGAGCACCTGAACCTGTGCCAGCGCGAGGTTGTCGGTCACGCTCAGGTGCGGGAACAATTCGAAATGCTGGAACACCATGCCGACGCGGCTGCGCAGCTTGGGCAAATCGGTCTTCGGATGAGTCACTGCGACGCCGTTGACCGTGATGCTGCCGCGCTGGATCGGCTCGAGCGCATTCACCGTCTTGATTAGCGTCGATTTGCCCGAACCCGAGGGGCCGCAGACCACGACCACTTCGCCCTCGCCGATGCGCGTACTGCAGTCGGTGAGCACCGCGAACCTGCCGTACCACTTGGAGACGTTGTCAATGTCGATCATTGTTTTCATTCGCTGGTTCATCAGCCATTCAGGCGGTCGATGCGGTCTTACGCCGCTGCAGCCAGGTGTCCCACCATGCACCCGCCGTGCACAAGACCAGGTAGACGACCGCGACAAGGATGTAGACCTCGACCACGCGCCCATCGCGCTGGCCCACCTTGCTTGCCGCCCCGAGAAAGTCGTTCAGGCTGATCACGTAGACGAGCGACGTGTCTTTGAGCAAGGCGATGTGTTAGTGCCGATGCAGTCTTGACCAGTTGGGGGTGCGGATAAAAACTTGGACTGGTTTTATGTTGCAAGTCCAAGGCTCACCCGGTATTCGATAGGGCTGAGAGAGCCAAGGGAGATCTTGATCCGCTTCTCGTTGTACCAGCGGATGTACGAGTCGACCGCCGCGATGAATTGCTCAATGGTGGCGTTCTTCCAATCCCGAGGATAGAACAGCTCGTTCTTCAGCCGCCCGAAGAAGCCTTCGCAAGCGGCGTTATCAGGTGAGCACGCTTTGCGAGACATCGAGCGTGTGAGGTTCGCGTCGTTCATTCTTGATAGCCAACCTGGCCAGCGGTAGTGGCCGCCCCGATCGGAGTGGACCACAGGCCGGTCAGCGGTGTCCGTCACCGTCTCGATGGCTGCATCCAGCATGGTATTGACCAGCTCAGCGTCAGGGCTCGTGCCAATGGTCCAGCTCACCACCATGCCGTCGAAGCAATCGATGATCGGCGACAGGTAAACCTTGCCGGCGGGGATCTGGAACTCTGTGATGTCCGTGAGCCACTTCTCATTGGGTGCCGCAGCCTGGAAGTCGCGGTTGATGATGTTCTCTGGTGCTGGACTGATCTCCCCCAGGTACGAGGCGTATCTGCGCTTCTTGTGCATTGGAACAACCAGGCGCTCCTGCTTCATCAGCCGCTGCACCACTTTCTCCGAGATGTTGACCTGCTGCCTGGTCAACGAAGCCTGCAGCCTGCGGTAGCCGTAACAACGGTGGTTCGACTCAAAGATCTCGGTGATGGACTGCCGCACTTGGAGGTACTTGTCGCCCACCACTGCGCGGGCCCGATGGTAGAAGTACGAGCTACGTGCAATGCCCAACTGTGCAAGGAGCTCTGGCAAGCCGTAATGCTCCTTGAGGGCGTCAATCAGCAGTGTCTTCTCCCGGTTGGACAGGAGCTGCAGATCGACGCCCAGGCCTTTCCTAAGAAACACCAACCTCGGTCGGCTGCAGGGAGAGGCCAAAGTGGGCGGCGCGCCGTTGAAGTTGCTTGACCACGCGTTCGCGATACCGCTGCTCGTATTGGTCGACACCAGGGTCTACGTATTGCATGCCGAAGCGCATCGTGCGGTAGAAGAGGATGGCGATCTTGCGAGCCGTAGCCGTCACCGCTTTGGCTTTGCCGATGCGAGCTGCCAGGCGTCGATAGAACGCGCCGAGAGCCGTCTCCGTGCGCCCGACATTCACTGCCACCAAGCGCAACTGCGAAGCCAAGCGACTGGAACTTTTGCGGGTATGGGAGGAGAGCACTTTGCCGCCGCTGATCTTGCAGCCCGGCGACAAGCACAGCCACGATGTGAAGTGCTTCTCGGTGGGCCATTTGCTCAGGTCCGTTCCGCACTCGGCGACCAACGATAGCGCGATGCTGGGCCCGATGCCATGAATCAAGGTCAGGTCGGTGCCAGTGAGCTGGTGCAGCATCGACCGCGCGTCGAACTTTGGTGCGTTGGCTTGCTTTGTCTTCGTGCGTGGGGCCGGCAGCAGCGCTTGCGGCTTTGGACGATCAGCGTTCAGCAGCTGCAACGAGTTCTCAATCTGCTTGTCGCAGTCGGCGATACGAGCCTGGTACACATCGAACAGCGTCATGGCCTGTGACAGTGCGAACACGTGCTCGGGCTGATAGTTGCCGACCAGCGCTGCACGTATGGTTTGGATACTCTCATGGCAGCGAACGTCGCGCATGGACGCGAGAACGTCGGGGTCTCTTTCCCCGGAAACGATCGCACGGATGATCTTCAAGCCGGTCACGCCACTGATGTCGCTGAGGACATGATGCAGTTGGAGGTTCATCAGCGTCAGCGCCTTCTGCATGTGCTGCAGGTGGGCCGCCGCGTATTCCAGATGCCGGTCCCGAATTCGCATGTAAGCACGCAGTGCTGCAATGTCTCGCGCCGGATGGAAGCTGGCGCGCAGCAATCCGCAGGCATGCAGGCGCTGAATCCACTGGGCATCGTTGACGTCGCTCTTGCGGCCTGGCACGGCCTTGCAGTCTCGCGCGTTGGCCAGCACAACCACCAACCCACGATCCTCCAGGATCTCGTACACGGGAATCCAGTACACGCCGGTGGACTCCATCGCCACCGTCTTTATCCCCAGCGACACCAGCCAATCGGCCATGCGTTCGATATCACCTGTAAAGCTCTGGAACGTCTGCACCGGCTCGTCGCTCAGCTCCGGTGGTACAGCCGCAACTTGAATGCGCGAGCCAATGTCGATTCCGGCGGCTCTTGCGTTGATGATCGGCAGACCGATCGCCTTCCCACTCTTGGACATAACAACCTCCTGTAGGTATTGCGCCAGACAGGGGAGCGGAATAAATCAATTTCCTAAACGGGGTCGCCAAAGGCGCCACCACAGCTGGGTCCGCAAGATCCCCAAGGACCACGTTTTTTGACGGGGACAAACGCCTCCAAAAAGATGACGGCCACAGTCCGACCAGATCAGTGTAGGCCTCCCAGTGTTTCTTGCCACTGGGACGGGGCGACGCCACGATGGACGTTTTTTAACAGTTCATTGGCCTTGTTCAAGAGGTCCTGCTCAAGGCGCAGTTGCCTGACTTCGCGGCGCAACGCCTCAACCTCGCGCTCGAGCTCGTCGCGCTCTTGAGCCCGTGGGGACTGATTGGTGTGTTTCATGGATGCGGGTGCCTCACGTCCCAGAAGCTGGTTCTTCCAGTTGTACAACGTCGGCCTGCTCACACCAAGCTTCTGAGCAACCACCTGCGCACTTCCCTCACGAGTGCACAGTTCGAGGACCGCCAGCTTCTTCAGTTGCGGCGGCCGAGGTGCACTGACGGCCCTGCCGACAATGCGCTGCCGGGAGTTGGGGTCCAGTTCATCAATCCAGGCACGCAGCAAATCGCGGCACGGATAGCCCAACGCCTTGACCGTGGAGGCGATGCAGCGCCCGTGCTCGGCGTAGTGTTTGACAGCCTGCTCCTTCTGAATTTGAGAATACTTCGGCTTCGAGCGCACGTAGCCGGACGACAGGTCCAGGCGCCGCTCGTACTCCTCATGCCAGCTCTTCAAAGAGTTCTTCGTCGGGTAGCCCAACTGGCGGATAGTCGCCCCGGTGCGCTTGCCCAGCTTGATGTAGAGCGTGACCGCTCGGATGCGGTCTTCGTATGAATACATGAACTACCTCCTGGTAGTCCAAGTTTTCCGCCGCACCCCCAACCCTCATAAGTGGCTCAGTTTTCGTACATGGACGGCCCCGGAATTTGCCAGGCTTTCAATTCATGGCGGCTCGAAGGAAAAGATTGCACCCGTACATTCGGACTTGATTGCGGCTTGCGCCGCGGTCCCTGATGGGATTCGCTGGTTGACGCCTCTATCGGTCGGGCGCACTTTGCGTGCTTCGGAAACTGCGGGCTTTGCCAACCACGGTCTGACCTGTCTTGCCATCACTTCATGATCGCCTGAGCAATCGGAGGTTTGTTCTCCCTGTCTTTGTTCTTGCTTTGCTGTCGTCTCAATGTGATTCAGGTGGCCTCAACCGTTCGTGGGTAGCCTACCTCGTAACGCCGGTCATGGGCTAACAACGCCCAGACGATGCGTGCGTTCTTGTTGGCCAATGCAACTGCTGCCACGTTCTTGTTTCGCCGGCTCACCACGGCGCTGACCCAACTGCAGGACTCTGGTTTTTTCGCGGCGTGATAGATCACCGATCTCGCACCGTGTATCAGGAGTGTTCGAAGGTAGGTATCCCCGCGCTTGCTGATGCTCAGCAGATTGGATCTGCCGCCGGTGGAATGCTGCTTTGGAACAAGGCCCAGCCATGCTGCCAGTTGACGACCATTGTCGAAGTTCCTCGCGTCTCCGATGGAGGCAATCAGCGCGCTGGCGCTGATGGGGCCGATGCCAGGAACCTGTGCGATCTTGGTGCTGAGAACACTGTTGCGATGCCATGCCTGAATCTGAACTTCGAGCTCATCGACTTGGCGATCGAGTTCTTTGAGATGATCCAGCAAACGTTGCACGAGCACTCGAAACGCGCCCGGCAACTCGTTGCTGGCATCCTCGACCAGTTCCGGCACACGCGCAGCAATGTTGCTGATTCCTTGCGGGATGATGATTCCGAATTCGGCAAGAAGGCCACGGATCTGGTTGCCTTGCGCCGTGCGTGCCTTCACAAATCCCTGCCGCACCCGGTGCAGCGCGAGCACGGCCTGCTGCTCGACATCCTTGATGGGCACAAAGCGCATGTTCGGCCGGGCGACAGCCTCAGCAATCGCTTCAGCGTCGGCAGCATCGTTCTTGTTGGTCTTGACGTAGGGCTTGACGAACTGCGGAGCCATCAAGCGCACGGTATGCCCCATTGACTGCAGTTTGCGCGCCCAGTGATGAGCACTACCACAGGCCTCCATGCCGATCAGGCACGGCGGCAAGTTGACAAAGAACGGTGCCATCTGGGCTCGCTTGAGTTGCTTCTTCAGCATCACCTTGCCCTGCTGATCGATGCCGTGGACCTGGAACACACTCTTTGCCAAATCGATGCCAACAGTCGTAATCTTCAGGTGGACGCCCCTTTCGGTTCAAGTGGTTGATCAACGCTTCCACTTTGGCACGTCGATGCCGTTACGGGTGGGGGCGTCCATCCCATTGGTCGGCGCCAACAAGCCATCAGAGAGGCCGACGAGTACGAAGGTGGCGAGCGTTGGATGATCGCTATCAGCGAGTTCGCTCGCGTGGACGTGCCCGACGTGTGGAAGCAGTGGCGCAACCCGGTTCGCTACACCACGCTCGAGGAGCTGGGGATCGACCCGGCAACCTTGAACTTTGAACCGATGCCGACCACTACGCCGGCGACGTCGACGACCTCGACGCCGGCGAGCGCGACAGCTGGCCAGGCGTCGCCCGCGATGTTGACCATCGCCGAGGCCAAGAAGGCGCTGGCTGCGACTTTCGGCGTGAAGCCGGATGCCGTCGAGATCACGATCCGGGGATAGAAGGCATGGACCTGGACCGGCAGATTGCTGATTTCGCGCAGGCCGTTGGGCGCGGCGAGATCGAGATTTACAACGAGTTCAGCCTGCAGCATGAGCTGGGAATATTTCTCCGCGCCTCGCTGCCAGGCTGCAAGGTCCAATTCGAGCGCAACGTCTCGCACTTCAACTCAACCTGGCCACCGCCCTGCCGACACTGGCGTCGTAGAGGGTTAAGGGCACAGGACGGTTCTCCGTTTTAGGTTCGCGCTTTGCGCATCTACGTTCCGAATTGGTTTGAGCGTCGGATCTCCGACGCGGTGCGGCCAGTCTTTCGGCGTAACAGCGTGCGGAGCGTGGCCCCGTTGTCGTAGCCGGTACGTGTTGCGACCTCGTCAATGCTCAGCTGGGTCGTTTTCAGCAGATAAGTTGCTCGCTCAACACGAAGGTCTTGGAAGTATGCCAGGGGCGAACGACCCAAGATCGTGTAAAGCCGGCGAGATAAGGTCCGCTCGCTCGTGCCGACAAAGGTCGCAGCCCGTCCCAAGGAGAAGCCCGCATCGAGGTTTTGACGAGCCCACTTTTCGAAGAGCATCACCAACCGGTCCGTGTGACGCAAATGGTCGGGAATGGCATAGGTGGACTGAGGCGACCGGGGGTCTAGCATGAGGTAACGTGCGACTGTGTCAGCTAATTCTGGACTGCGTTGACGAACGAACCAAAGCGCCAGGTCGAAATGTGCCAACACCGCGCCTGCGGTAACGACAGCATTCCCTGGTATGAGTGAACGACTGTCATCGAGCGTGACACCGGGATAGCGCGAGCGAAAGAAGGGAGCGAGCCACCAACTTGTGGTGGCCTCTTGCCCGTTGAGTAATCCCGCCTCGGCCAAGACAAACGTCCCCGTACACGCGGCCGCAATGGTGGCTCCTTGCGATTGCCAGCGCCCTAACAGTTCGCCAGCGCGGCGCACGTCCGGATGGGCAAGGGCTTTCTCGATTCCTTCCTCCGTCTTGGCACCCAAGGCTGGGACAAACACAAATTCAGGATTTGAGCGAGCTTCTGCCTGCATGGTGGGGATGGCAAGGCCATGCGCGGTATGTGCTACGCGGCGGATGCTGAGAACTTGCGCTTTCCACGCGTCGTTGGAGCCAGGGGGAGCCAAGTCGCGTGCAGTCGCAAGGGTGTCCTGTATCGCCGCCAGCCCTGTATCGAACACGCCATCGAGTGCCAAAATTGTCGTTGATGTCATCATGGCGAGAATGGTATCATAATTGGCAATCTTGCCAATTCCCCTTATGGCGTTGCGATGCTAGATTTGGGTGTGCAGCCGATCATTGAAATGTCCTGGCAGCACAAACCTCAACCATTCACCTTAGGAGATCATCAAGATGACGCAGATGGGTTTGTTTGTTCGGCTCGATGCCAAGCCTGGTAAGGAAGCCGCGCTAGAGGAGTTCCTTAAAGGAGCGCTTCCACTTGCACGAGCGGAGACCGGTACGCCGGTCTGGTATGCCTTGAAATTCGGTCCCAGCAGTTTCGCAATCTTCGACGCTTTCGAAGCCGAAGATGGTCGAGCCGCCCACCTCAATGGGCCTATCGCCGCAGCGCTCATGAAGCATGCGGACGAGCTTCTCGCGAAACCAGTAGTGATCGAACGCTGGGATGTTGTGGCGGTCAAATAGTGCTGAGCGGCGAAGCGCCGAAGGAGCTACGGGTTTTGTCGCTGCCGATCTGTTTCGGCGGTGAGCTTGCAGCCGTTTCACAAGAAGCTTTGAAAAGCGAGAGATCGACATTGCAGTGACCTCCGGGGCCGAACGTCTCAGCGCGTTGGAATTGAAGTACCCGCGTAACGGGCAAGTCCCTGAATCCATGTTCAGCTTTTGCAAGGACATCGCCTTCCTCGAGCAGCTGGTCCTATCGGGCTTTCAATCCGCCTACTGGCCGCCAGACTGGTGGCCCGCCGAGCCAGATGCTCACTCTGCATCCGACACATCAACTTGATCCAGCGGCCGCGTCGGGAGGTCGTTAAGTGAGCTTGACTGGAAGCGTCAGAAGACGCCGCACTTCTCGAACTCTTCTCGCAGCCGTGTCACAACATCCGCCAGATCTATGGCTTCAAGTCGGTTCTTCTTCAAGAATGCCGCCCATTGCGACTTCTTCGCCCCGTCGTCAGAGAAGCTATCGCTCAATCCAGTAGGAAGGCTGCTGGGCATCGCGAGTTTCCGACGCTCGAACGTGGCCACAATGGCACGCTGCAGTTCGGTCGTGTCCAGCGTTCCCTCGGTCATCAGCACCCAGAGATCGAAGTAGTCCTTCATTCGGGTGTTGACCATGCCCAGGAGGCAGACTGCATGGAACTTCTCGGCCACCACGGTGTACTTGGGGTAGCTGCGCAATTGCGGGGCGGGCAAGTCATCGAGCAGCACCGGGTAACTGACAGCCTCTGGCGCTGGAGTCACTGCATCGCCGAAGCCAATGTCTACCTGCAGAGCGATGCGCGCGCCGTCCAGCGTCGCTCGCAGGTCGACCCGCACGCCGCCGTAGCCGGCTTCCTTGCGGATGACGGTCCCTTGCACCGAGGCAGCATCGAAGACGATCCCATCCTCCGCTGCGATCTGGCAGATCTCATGGAAGGCTCTAACCGCCGATTCGACGTCGTCTGGACCGAACCCCAACAGGTCGGCGTCGCGTGTGGGCCGATGCGGCTGGTCGTACCAGAGCGAAAACAGCAGCGCTCCCTTGAGCAGGTAGTTGGACGCATGGGGCGAGATGGACAACCGGTACAGCAGGCGCTCAAGCCCATAGTGGGTAAGCGTCAGGTTGAAGTCCTGCTTCTTGGCATCCGCATGTTGCTTCAAGCGAGCGCGGATCGAGGCTGCGATGTTGCGGCTCACGTGGTGACGCTTTCAAGGTAGGGGCGCATCACATTGGACACGCGGTCGATCGTGGCGTAGTGCCAGAGCGCATCGACTGTCACCTTGCGCTGTGCCCATCCGTCGCGCAGCGCTTCCAGCGCCACGTCCAGGCCGATCTTGTTGCGGAATTTGAAGCAGTCGGCAATGGTCTTGGCTGCGTTGAAGACCGGCACGCTGACGCCATCGATCTGCATGGGCTCGATGCCTTCGGACAGCGCGGGGCCGGACATGCGGATGGCGCGCAGCGCAGGCTGGTCGAGCCTGGGCGTTGGCGAGTTGCGGGGGATTGCGATCCACACTTCGAATGGCGCCTGCGTGCCGATCCCATGGACGCGCAGTGCCGAGAGCAGGCAGACGACGCCTTGCGGCACGCGAAGGGTTGCTTCTGCAAGAGAGCGGTGCTCGCTGAGTGTGCGCCCCGGCAGGCTGTAGACGCCTCGGGCGATTCGGTCGAGCCGGCCTGCGGCGACCAGCCGGCTAAGCGCCATCGTCGGAAGGCCGTGCGCTGCCAGATCACGCGCGCGCAGTAGCGGCCGCTGTCCGGCCAGCGCCAGGACGGCTTGTTCGCGTGTTGAGATAGATCCCATGCTGGAGTCTGTTGCATTTACTAGTTACTTGTCAACAAATGAGGAAAAAATGCAACGCAAGCGGCTACCGCATCACGCTGGTGAGTGGGATAATTCGGGATAGCGATCAGGTTCCAAACCGGAACCGAATCGCTGCTACTGGTCTGGTGTACCCAACGGTGTACCCAGGAACCAGGACAGTCAGGGAAAAGTGAGTGTTGGCGCGGGTTGCGGAGGGTTTTTCGAACCAGCCCCAGGCCACCAAATTTCCTTTTAGGATCAAGTAGATAGCCCAGCCTTCTTAGGTTGGGCTTTTTGCTTTCTGGCGTCGTGTAGGCACCATGTAGGCAAGTGAGATCATCGCGGAGCAACGCGTTTCCACGAAGCAAGGCGAGCGGGTCACGGGCCTACCGCAAGCAAATGGACGGCCAAGCGGGCTTAGAAGCGTCGAGCGATACGGCCAGACGAGAAGCGAGACTTGGCGGCTCATTTGAATCTTGGCGCATCACGAGGTCAGTCAGGGCTGCTATGGGGCATGGGTTCAACTCATGGTGGTTCGGCACGCGACATGACTCGTCGATGCACGTCTTTGCGAGATCTTCCAGAGCGTCTCGATCCGGTCCACCACTGATGTGGTCAGCGAAAGCGAGTGAAGGCCTGAACGAGAAGACTGGCTAGTAGGAGCTCCTCAAGGATGTAGGTTCGGAATACGGCGATGGCAGATTCAAGTCTTCGGGGGCCAAGTGAATGCGCTAGAGAAGGAGTTGCGTCGCGTTGCGAAAGCGGGCACGCGTTCACCAACCACAGCGCCCGATTCGGACAAGGAGGGCTCTGGAGGAATGAAGCGTCGATTCAGTGCCGCCAGGTTGGCGGCACATCGCGCAAAGCTCGGACTGTCTGCCGCGAGTTACGGTCTATTGGTCGGCGTGTCCGGGCAGACCATCTATCACTGGGAGCAGGGGAAGGCGCGACCCCGAGCAGCACAGATCGAAATCCTTGCTCGGGTGAAGCAATTGAGTTCGCGAGAAGCTGCTGAACAACTGGCGTCCAGGTAGCGCACAACGAGCGCAAGATTTCAGGATGCCGTTGTGCCGACTATGCCTTCAAGAAAAGGCGAAGCTCGCCAAGTCGCACATCGTCCCGGCGGCGTTCTGGAGAGAGGGGAAGGCGGGACCAATACAGGAGCCACCATATCTCTTATCGCGCCAGGTCGGATTCTTCCCGCGTCGCGCGCCTGTGGGGGTCTACGACCAGACCATCCTGTGCCCTGAGTGCGAGAAGCTGTTTCAAGAGGTCGACGACTACGGCATCCAAGTGCTCCTTCAGGACTTTTCAAGCCTCTTCATGCCGGTGATGGAGGGAGGGGTACTGCGAGGCTTCGAGTCGAGACAAGTGGACCAGATGAAGCTCCTTCGCTTCTTTGTGTCCGTTGCCTGGCGTGCATCTGTTTCTACGCAACCATTCTTCCGAAAAGTCGACTTGGGAGACCACTTGGCGGAGGCGGCAAAGTCCGTGCTGCAGCCTGGCGTCGACGTGGACCGGAAGCACTTCTCTTGCATGCTCACTGTGCGGCGTGCCGAGGGGCGCATCAAGGACGTCGCCGAAAGTCTGATCAGCCCAGTGCCGAAGCTCCTGCACGGCGCGACGTGCTTCGAGCTTCCATTCGGTCGCGCCGTGGCAGTAATGCGCGTTGGGCAGCCGGCGTTTGCCGCGCTGATAGAGCAATCGTCACTCGCGAGTTCGCAAAAATTGCACGTTCTTGCGACCGACTTTGCAAGCAGCGACGACATGCGAACAATGGTCGACGTGGTCAAGAGGTCGAAGCCGATTCCAAGGCGGAAAACCTAAACTGAATCGTTGCGCGATGCATCCACGAGAAGCTACTCGCGCGATAGGCCAGAGCAATCGGTGAAGCATCAAGGCGTGTCTCGTGCCGACACTGGAAAGAAGCCCCAGATATCTACGGGGTCGACACTCAGTTGGCCATGCATTTTGATGTTTTCCGACCGCGTGCTTTCCCTAGGTGAAAGAGCGCAGCCAAGAAAGAAGCTTGGCAAACGGCCCGTCGCGACCGACCTTCGTGACAACATGAAGCGCATCGCGAACCTCGGAACATGCAGCAGTTGCGTCGATAGGGCGCGGCTGCTTCTCAAGCGACGCTCGCCGAATATCGAAGTACGTCGACTTGAGCTGCTGATCTTTGGACCGGCCAGCGTCGATGGCCTTCTGAGTCATTTCACCGGACCATTCGATGCGATTGTCCTGAATCCAATAGTGAGACCTGCAGGGCAAACTCCAATTACCAATCGACGGCGACAACGACACCGTCTCGCCGTTGAAAGACAGCGTCCAATCGGTCGGCGACAGTGGCGTGACCACCTCCCGGCCGCAGCCGCAGAAGCACCGATGGGCTGCAGTCGCATAGGTCGTGGAAATGTACAGAACGCCCTCCTGAAGTTGCTCGGGGATGTACTGAACGAACTCGTGCGACAGCGCTTGCCTGGACCAGACCTTCCTGCTCATACGCGTTCATCCCCGGTCAGCAGGTGACAGTTTGTCGTGTAGGTGCTGTCATGCTCGCTCTCGAGATCTTGATAGAAACCGCAGAACTTCTTCCAACGGATCACCGCCATGACTGCGGTCAGCGCGTTCAGGTCTGCAATCTGGATATTGCGCTCGTAGTCGCCGCCTTCGCCCGCCGGTGCATACGACACTCGTCTCGCCATGTGGTCGCGCTTTGCGCTGGTGCTGGTAGTCACTCGGCAGACGGCAAAGAGCTGCAGGCTGTCTTCGAGCATCTGTACATCCATCCCCGTGTCGATAAAGGGCGTGTCGACAGCCTGCAGCGCGTCGACGATGAGCTTCTTGGTAGGACCCGTGTCCATGCACAGGAAAACGAAATCGAAGCCTTGTAGTTCTGCGACGTTCTCCTCACCGATGTATTCCTGGTGCGAGACGATCCCTCGGCGCATCTTTGCGTAGTTGCCCTGGTGGTACGCCACTTTGCTGGGGCGTTCTCGCAACTGCTCGATCGACGCCGCCCCCGGTGCCCGAAAGGCATTGTGTTGCAGAAACAGGTCTGCATCGTAGAGGTGGATCTCGCTCACAGGTGTCTTGACTACAAGGTCCAGAACATAAGAGCCGGTGCCGCCCAGGCCAACGATAGCCACGCGGCGCATAGCCATTTTGACGGCGACTGCGCCGATACCGGCCCTGCTGGAGGCCGTATCCAGGTAGTGAAAAACCCCCTCGTCGTGCGCCTTCGCCTCGATGACGCAGTACGTGCGCGCCGTCACGTCTGGCTGCAGTGATCTGGCAGGTGCACTGATGATCTCGATGTAGCGAGACATCTTCTCGTAGTAGTCGGCGTAGCCCTGTGGCGGCTTGTTGGAAAAAGAGTGGAGCGCAACGAGGTCCGGCGCCAGGGCCATGTGGCCGCTGTTGTGCTTGATTTGCTGGATCTCGCTGCCATCCTTGTTGCAGGGGTGATCGCCGATGAACATGGCCACATGACTGCCTGGGCGGGTCGTGAGGTCACCTGCCATCGTGAGGTCCGACACCAGGCTGCCAAGGGCGACCTCGCCCTTGGCATTGACGTACGGCACTGAATGCACCAGGAGGTGGTTGCTGCGAACCTCCACCTCGTAGCCGTCGTTTTGCAGGTGCTGCAGATCGGGATTACGACTTATCAGTGCGTGCGACATTGAAGATCATCCCTTCCTTCACCTTGACCGACTCACCCTCGACCAGCGTGCCCTCCGGCTTGTTGCCGTGGCCACGCTTGAAGGTGACCGTGTAGATCGTGGTCTCGTTGAAGACGGCATCGTCGAACGCCAGCCGAACGACTTCTACGAAGCTCAGTTCCTTGGCCGTCACCTCCTTGGGACGGCCGTTGACGATGATGGTGGTCGACTTGCTCGGCTGGTGACCATTGCCTTCGGGTTCCGCCCGATCGGTGTTTGCAGGATCCTGCATGGATAATTCCTTCACTGGTTTGCGCGTTCCATCGACTAATGAGGCCCGCTTGCTAGAGAGGACTCTTGAATCGGCCGCTGTGGACGCGCAGTAAAAAAATTTCCATCCATCGTCCGTGGCGGGTTCGCCAGGAGTCCAGGCTTTGGAGAGAACACCGATGTCTTTACCTCCAACTGCAGATGACAGACTGAGCCTCGCAGAGGTCGAGGCCGCGCTGCGTGCACTGTCCCCCGCAGACTGCGAGCGAGCCTTGCGCTTGGCCCGTTTCCGAGTGGGCGGACTGGCGGACTGGACTGGCGAGTCGCTGCTTTCGGAGGCGCTGGCCAAGCTACTCGCGGGCGAGCGGGTTTGGCGCCGGGGCGTCTCTGCGTTGCAGACGTTGAAAAACGTCCTGCACAGTTTGGCCAGCAACGACAGAAAGAAGCAGGCCGGTGCCCCCATCGATCGATTTGCAACTGTCGACCTCGGCGTCGATGATGCGGAAGACGAAGATCACGTGCCAGGTGTCGTTGCCATTGATGAGCGTTCGCCCGAAAGGATCGCCGCAGGCAGGAGTCAGTTGGCGGCGATCGAGAGTTTGGTGGCTGACGACGAAGATGCACAAATGGTGCTCATGGCCTGGTCCGAGGGCATCCGTGGCAAGGCTGCAGCCGAGGATCTGGGCTTTGACATGAAACGCTACGACGCGGCGCGAAAGCGGCTGGAGCGAAAGCTCGAAACCGTTTCGAACCTGAGGAATACCCAATGACTGCGAACTCCACGCCTGATCCGATGGAGGTCCTGATGGACGCCTATCTGGCGGAACTTTTGGAGATGACCGACGAGCAGGTGCTCGAGGGTAAGAATCCGGCAGCAGTGCAGGCCACCGGTGTTCAGCTACTGGATGCGGCGAAAGCGGAAGCTGGCCGTCGTCGCTTGGCGGCGGCACGCGTGAAGCTTCAGGCCCAGAAGGATGCCCGCACCGCAGATCCCGCGCCGACGATACAGATTACGGCGGATGAAGCTCGAGCCGTCCTTCGCCGAGCTGCGGCAGCTAACGATGGTCGATTCACCCTTGCCGCTCGCCAACTCGACGAGATGGCCGACGAGGATGTGATTCGCGCTTACCTGCAGCTTCAACAGTTGGAAAGGGCGAGTAAGCCCGGCGGAGGGGGTAGCAACGAATGACGCCGGGGCAGCGAGCTGAGGCCCGCATCGCGGGGCTTGGCATTACAGAGCCGCGCGATCTCGATGTCGATCTCATCGCAATGGATGCTGAGATGGAGGTTGTCTACGAGAACCTCCAGGGATGTGAAGCTACCCTGGTGGGAGTCGGCAACCGAGCTATCGCCACGGTGAGGCGCTCGACGGTCCGGGGCCGGGAGCGATTCTCGATTGGCCATGAGTTGGGGCATTGGGACATGCATCGTGGCCGGGCCTTCCGATGCCGTGTCGATGATCCTGACCAGAACTGGGCCTCTGATGTCCAGCTAGAGAAGGAAGCCGACACCTATGCCTCCCATCTGCTGATGCCCGCCTCGATGTTCAACCCGCGCGTGAAGGCGATGGGCTCGCCGGGGTTTCGTGAGATCGAGGGGCTGTCCGAGGTGTTCGCTACCAGCGTACTAGCGACCTGCATGCGATTGGCGGACATCAATACCCTTCCCGTGATCCTCGCTTGCTACAACACGAGTGGCGTTCTTCGCTGGAAAAAGGCGGCAGCGGATGTGCCTACCCGTTGGTGGCTGCGGCAGCAACTCGACGACGACAGCTTCGCATACGAACTGCTGCGCAACGGAAAATCACGCCCTACTCTTGGCAAACAGCCAGCAGAGGTATGGTTTGAGAACCTGGACGCAGATCAGTACGAGATGTCGGAATGCTGCATGCTTGGCCGCGCGGGCGAGATCATGGTTCTTCTGTATCTCGGTTCCAAGATGCTCAATGCCCGTTACGATCCTCATGTTGGGCATCGGAAATTCAACGAGTATGGCTCACGCGTCACGCGAAGTGGCTGAGGCGCTGGTGTCGCTCTTCGTCTCGTGCATGACGCTGACCGGCAGCTCGTGCTTTGGGCGTACGCGTCTAAGCTAGCGACGTTGGTGATTGTCGGCGCCGGCTGAGTCTTGACTCTCCCAGCCACGTTTTTGACCGGCATTGACAATGAGCTGTGCCAAGCCGTGCGGCGTCAACAGGTTTGCGTCAAGTACAAGGTCAGCAATGTCAATCAAACGGCGTGACGCAGTCTCATTTTCATGTCCAACGGCGATGGCGTATTCGGGCTGGTCGCTGGAAGTTGAAAGCCTCGATGCGTATCGCTGTTTCAATATCTCCTCAGGGGCGGTGAGATGAACATGCAAGACCAGTGGTCCGTACGCGTCGCGGAAGTGCTCGACTTGGCGCTTCTTTCTGACTGCATCGACCAGCCAGCGTTGCTGCCCGGGGGAGGCCATGAAACCGGGGCGCGCGACTCTGTCGAGCAACCAGCGAAAGTCCGTCTCTTCGTCGAGTCTGTCGCCAAGGTCTTGAAGGCTTGTCCGGCCCTCCGTTTGCGCCAGCTCTTTCAGGTATGCGCTGGAGCGAACGTGGTCGAAGCCATGGGCCGCGAGAAGCTCTTGGCGAACCGAGGTTTTCCCGACGGCGATCGGGCCACTCAACAGCACCAGCATTTCCATTGTTTCCACTAAACTGCCTCCAGACGCACAGTTTGAAACTTGCGCCTCGAGCCGCTGTACACCGATAGCGGCTCGAAGCACCCTTGTGCAGGAAAGGATACCTTGCCGGTGTATCCCTTGTTGCGAGCGATGTTCAGAGCGGTAGACCTTCGTTAGATCAAGTTGTTTCAATGGCTGAAATTGTTCGACAAACGCAGGATCTGTTGGCGCGCTACTTGAGTCGATTTCCCGGCGAAGCGGGTAGCCTTTTGTTGCTGCAGCAGCAGCTAGGCAGCGATGCTGCCCTTTTCACGCGGTCCAACATGAAGGGGCACGTCACGTCCAGCGCGGCTGTGCTGACGCCTGACGGCAGCAGGATCCTGCTTATCCATCGTAAGCGTGGCCTCAAGGCCCTCTGGCGAGACGACACGAGCATGAGCAGGATCGCCTGATCGTGCTCACACTTGGA
>NZ_JBWKYF010000110.1:0-16485 GCF_059423605.1 Variovorax sp. GW460-12-1-14-LB1 | reverse complement strand
CTTTTGCCTACGTTTCTTTGGCGAAGCAAAGAAAAGTAGGTCGGCCGCCGGGCCGAGACCCGGCCTCGGGAAGCAAAACGAGGCACTGCGATGAACCTGTCGCGTCCTTTCGTCCGCCGCCCCATAGGCACAGTCCTCCTGACCATAGGCATCGCCCTGGCAGGAATTGCAGCGTTCTTCGTCCTCCCAGTCTCCCCGCTACCCCAAGTCGACTATCCAGTCATCTCGGTAAGAGCCTCCATCCCAGGAGCAAGCCCAGAGACGATGGCCACCAGCGTCGCGACCCCACTGGAAAGACACCTGGGAACCATCGCAGGCGTCAACGAAATGACGTCCACCAGCTCCGTAGGCTCCTCCCGAGTCACGCTGCAATTCGACCTCAGCCGCAACATCGACGGCGCCGCCAGAGAAGTCCAGGCCGCCATCAACGCCAGCCGGGTAGACCTGCCCGCCACGCTAAGAAGCAACCCGACCTACCGCAAAGCCAACCCGGCGGCGTCGCCAGTCATCATCCTGGCCCTCACGTCCAAGACAAAGACCCCAGGCCAGATCTACGACGCCGTCTCCAACATCGTCAGCCAGCGCCTGTCGCAAGTAGACGGCGTAGGTGACGTAGAGATCGGCGGCGGCTCGCTCCCCGCGGTACGCATCGAACTGCTCCCCTTCGCCCTCAACCGCTACGGCATCAGCACCGAAGACGTGCGCGCCGCCATCCAGGCGTCGAATGCGAACCGCCCCAAGGGCATGGTCCAGGGCGAAGGCCGCAAGCTGCAGATCTACACCCAGACCCCGGCATTGCGCGCGAGCGACTACGCCTCGATGGTCGTGGCCTGGCGCAACGGCGCGGCGGTGCGGCTGCGCGAGGTGGCCGACGTGATCGACGGCGTGGAAGACACGCGCACGCTGGGCCTGTTCAACGGCGAGCCGGCGATCATCGTGCTGATCACGCGCCAGCCCTCGGCCAACATCATCGAGACCGTCGACAACGTGCGCGCGCTGCTGCCCGAGCTGCAGGCACAACTGCCGCCGGACGTGACGCTGCAGGTCGCCTCGGACAGCACCAACTCCATCCGCAGCTCGCTGCGCGAGGTGGAGATGACGCTGGTCATCGCGGTGCTGCTGGTGGTGCTGGTGGTCAGCCTGTTCCTGCGCAGCGTGCGCGCGACGGTGGTGCCGGCGGTGGCCACGGTGGTGGCGCTCCTGGGCACGTTCGGGGTGATGCACCTGCTGGGCTTCAGCCTCAACAACCTGAGTCTGATGGCACTCACGGTGGCCACGGGCTTCGTGGTGGACGACGCCATCGTGGTGCTGGAGAACACCAGCCGCCACATCGAGGCCGGCATGTCGCGCATGAAGGCGGCGCTGCTCGGCGCGCAGGAAGTGGGCTTCACGGTGCTGTCGATCAGCGTGTCGCTGGTGGCGGTGTTCATTCCGCTGCTGTTCATGGGCGGGCAGGTGGGGCGGCTGTTCCGCGAGTTCGCGGTCACGCTGTCGGCGGCGGTGCTGATCTCGCTGGTCATCTCGCTCACCACCACGCCGATGATGTGCGCGTGGATGCTCAAGCCGGGCGGCGAGCACGACAAGAACAAGCCGCAAGGCCGCTTCGGCCGCGCGGCGGCGCGCAGCTACGACTGGATGCTCAAGCGCTACGAGAGCGCACTCGACTGGGCGCTGGACAGCAAGGCGATCGTCATGGTCGTGCTGCTGGCGGTGGTGGGGCTGAACGTCTACCTGTTCAGCGCGGCGCCCAAGGGCTTCTTCCCGCAGCAGGACAGCGGCCAGCTCAACGGCGGCCTGCGCGCCGACCAGAGCATTTCGTCGCAGGCCATGGGCGCCAAGCTGCGCGAGGTGGTCGACATCATCCGCAAGGACGAGGCGGTCGACACCGTGGTGGGCTTCACGGGCGGCGGGCGCGCGGGCGGCGGCTTCATGTTCGTCAACCTGAAGCCGGCCAGCCAGCGCAAGGACAGCGGCCTGGCGGTGATCGCGCGGCTGCGCCCGCAGCTGGCGCAGGTGACGGGGCTGCGCGTGTTCCTCGGCCCGGTGCAGGACGTGCGCTCGGGCGGACGCTCCAGCAACTCCACTTACCAGTACACGCTCAAGAGCGACAGCCTGTCCGATCTGCGCACCTGGGCCGTGAAGCTGGCCGACGAGATGAAGCAGCAGCCCACGCTGACCGACATCGACACCGACCAGGACCAGAACGGCGTGGAGACGGTGGCCAAGGTCGACCGCGACAGCGCGCGGCGGCTCGGCCTGACCTCCACCGCCATCGACAACGCGCTGTACAACGCCTTCGGCCAGCGGCAGGTGGCCACCATCTACACCGAGCTCAACCAGTACCACGTGGTGATGGAATGGGCGCCGGGCTACACGCGCAGCCCGAACGCGCTGCGCGACGTGTACGTGCCGGCCACCAAGACCTCGGTGGTCGCGGGGCAGGCGGTGACCACGCAGGTGGCGGCCACGACGTCCACGGGCGGCACGACGGCCTCTGCCGGCGCCGCCGCCGCGACGGTGCCGGTGTCGGCCAACGCCGGCTCGCGCAACGCCTCGACCGGCAACGTGCTGAGCAACACGGCCACCGCGCTGGTGCCGCTGTCGGCGGTGGCGAAGTTCGAGGAGCAGTCGGTGGCCACGTCGGTGAGCCACGAGGACGGCGAGCTGGCCACCACCATCTCGTTCAACCTGGCCGAAGGCGCCAACCTCGGCGACGCGCGAGAGGCTATTGCCAAGGCCGAGGCCAACATCGCCATGCCGACCAACGTGCGCGGCGCCTTCGCCGGCACCGCGCTGAGCGCGCAGCAGTCGCAGGGGCAGCAGGCGATGCTGATCGTGGCGGCGCTGGTGGTGATCTACATCGTGCTGGGCATCCTGTACGAGAGCCTGGTGCATCCGGTGACGGTGCTTTCGACCTTGCCTTCGGCCGGCGTGGGTGCGGTGCTGGCGCTCTTGATGTTTCGCATGGAGTTTTCCATCATCGCGCTGATCGGCGTGTTCCTGCTGATTGGCATCGTGAAGAAGAACGCCATTTTGATCATCGACTTCGCGCTGGAGGCCGAGCGCTCGCGCGGCCTGAGCCCGCTCGAGGCGGTGCGCGAGGCCTGCCTGCTGCGCTTCCGCCCGATCCTGATGACCACGCTGGCCGCCGCGCTCGGCGCGCTGCCGCTGGCCATCGGCTTCGGCGAGGGCGCCGAGCTGCGCCGGCCGCTGGGCGTGGCGATCATCGGCGGGCTCATCGCGAGCCAGCTGCTGACGCTGCTCACCACGCCGGTGGTGTACCTGCTGCTGGACAAGCTGCGCCGCCGCGGCAAGAACGAACACGCGCTGAGCCGCGCCCCGGCCGCCTGAGACCCATGACCATGAATGCCTCCTTTTCTTCCATCGGCCCTTCACGCCGTTTCTTCGCGCTGAGCACGCTCGCGCTGGCCGCCGTGCTCGCCGGCTGCGCCGTGGGCCCGGCCTACAAGGTGCCCGAGTCGGCGGCATCGGCCGGCTGGAAGGAACAGCCCGCCGCCGACGGCTGGCTGCCCGCCGCGCCGGCCGACGCGCTCGACCGCGGCGAGTGGTGGAAGCTCTTCGGCGACGCCACGCTCGACGAGCTCGCGGCGCGCGTGCAGGTGTCGAACCAGAACATCGCCGCCGCCGTCGCCAACTACACGCAGGCCCAGGCGCTGGTGCGCGAGCAGCGCGCGGGGCTGTTCCCGTCGGTGTCCTTCGACGGCAGCGGCAAGCGCTCGGGCACGGTGGGCGGCAACGCCTCGGCCAGCCCGTCGAACACCTTCGGCGCCACGCTGGGCGCGAGCTGGACGCCCGACGTGTGGGGCCGCCTGCGCGAGGCCGTGAACAGCGCGCAGGCCAACGCCCAGGCCAGCGAGGCCGACCTGGCCTCGGCGCGGCTGTCGGCCGTCGGCGACCTGGCGACCAACTACTTCTCGCTGCGCGAGGCCGACGCCGAGATCGTGCTGCTCGACGAAACCATCCTCGGCTACCAGCGCGCCTTCGAGATCACGAGCAACCGCTACGCCGCCGGCATTGCCGCGCAGACCGACGTGCTGCAGGCGCAGACCCAGCTGGTGAACGCCAAGGCCGACCGTGTGGGCCTGCAGCGCACGCGCGCCACGCTGGAGCACGCCATCGCGATGCTGGTGGGCGTGGCGCCGGCCGACTTCAGCCTGCCGCCCGCGCGCTGGACGCCCACGGTGCCCGGCGTGCCGACCGGGGTGCCCTCGACGCTGCTGCAGCGCCGCCCCGACATCGCGGCAGCGGAGCGCGCGGTGGCCGCGGCCAATGCGCAGATCGGCGTGGCGCGCTCGGCTTATTACCCGAACATCTCGCTCACGGCCTCGGTCGGCAGCAACGCCAGCCGCGTGAGAGACCTCTTCGGCGCGGCCAACACGCTGTGGGGGCTGGGCCTGTCGGTGGCGCAGGTGGTGTTCGATGCGGGCGCCATCAGCGCCAGCGTCGATGCCGCCAAGGCCGGCCACGAGGCCAGCGTGGCGCGCTACCGGCAGACCGTGCTGGCCGCGTTCCAGGCCGTGGAAGATCAGATGACCACCGGCGCCACGCTGGCGCAGCAGGAAGGATTGCGCCGCGAGGCCACGGCAGCGGCCGACAAGACCGAGCAGCAGTTGCTCAACCGGTATCGCGCGGGGCAGGTGAGCTACACCGACGTGGTGCAGGCGCAGGCCGCCGCACTGAGCGCGCGGCGCGCGCTCGTGCAGCTTCAGGTCAATCGCCAGGCCGCGGCAATCGCGCTGATCCAGGCCATGGGCGGCGGTTGGCAGGCCGACTGGATGGGGGCGACCCACCCGGCCGGCAACAGCCCTTCAAACAACAACGCCGCTTCCCGCACACCGTAAGGGGCGGGTGTTGCGGGCGGGCATGGGAACCTGCCTGGCCCGTCGGCCCGACCGGCGCGAACACCGGACCGGGCGTCGTCGCTTCGCGGCGGTGGTCACCGCTCGGCGCTCACAGGATCGCTCTCTCCCCATCAGTGCGCTGGTCGGTCGAGGGCCTCGCCCAGGTAGTCCTTGTCTGTCACCAGGACCCAGAGGGCGAGCACCATGATCACCGCAGCCACGAGGACTGCATTGACCAGCGCCGGCTCGACCATGCGGAAGTCGAGCAACCAGGGCGACACCGCCAGCCAGGCTGCCAGCGCCACTTCGGTCCACTCTTCCCACTGGTGCGGCACGAAGGTCGCGCCCAAGGCCACGGCGCCCAGCACGATGCCGGTCGCCACCATGGTCCACATGGCGAGCGAATTGCCCTGAAAGCCCAGTACCCATGGCGAGACGATCAGCCACACGCCGGCGACGGCGTTGACGGGGTCCTGCCAATGCTTCACATGCTTCATGGTCGTACCTCCTGTCGCAGCACGACGCCACGACACTGGTTGGACTGCCACGCCGCGCCGTGGTTCCGCCATGCGGCATGGCGCGGGCCGCGCGGGGCTTGCGGATCGGCGCCGCGTTCCTATACTTGAGTGCGCACTCAACTAAACGAACGATGGAGACCGTCGACGCATGGCCAGGCCCCGCAGCGCAGACAAGCACAACGCCATCCTCGAGGCGGCGCTGGTCGAGTTCGGCCGGCGCGGCGTGTGGGCCACGCCGACCTCGGCGATCTCGCGCACCGCGGGCGTGGCCGAGGGCACGCTGTTCACCTACTTCGCGAGCAAGGCGCTGCTGACCGACGCGCTGTACCGCGCGCTGAAGACCGAGCTGGCCGGCGTGATGCTGGCCGACTGGCCCGAAGCCGCCGATCCGCGCACCCAGTTCCACCACATCTGGGACCGCTACGTGCGCTGGGGCGTGGCGCACCCCGGCAAGCTGCGCGTGCTGGCGCAACTCAAGGTGTCCGATGAACTGAGCGACGAGAGCCGCGCCGCCGGCATGGCGCCGTTCGCGCGGCTGGAAGCGGTGGCGCAGGAGTGCATGCGGCGCGGGCTGGTCGTCGAGCGACCGATGGAATTCCTGGGCGCGATGCTCACGGCGATGGCCGAGACCACGGTCGGCTACATCGCACAGGCGGGCGACGCCGCGCCGGCCTTCGACTACGCCGAAGCCGGCTTCGAGATCTTCTGGCAAGGCATCGCCGTGCCGCCCTGACGACCTGACGACGACCCCACCTCCCGCACGAACGACAAGACCCCCACCGAAGAAAGACCCCGCCATGCCCACACTCAAACGCCGCCACTTCGTGCTCGGCACCCTCGGCGCCGCTGGCGCCCTGGTCGTCGGCTGGGCCGCCACGCCGGCGGCTTCGCGCCTCGTGCCCGGCGCGCCGCTGCCGACGGGCAACGGGCAGGTCGCGCTCAACGGCTGGGTCAAGGTGGGCAGCGACGACACCGTCACGCTGGTGATGACGCAATCGGAAATGGGGCAGGGCACCCACACCGGCCTGGCGATGCTGCTGGCCGAAGAAATGGACGCCGCGGTGTCGCAGGTGCGGCTCGAGCAGGCCGGCTTCGACGCCATCTACAACAACCAGGCCATGATCCTCGACGCGCTGCCCTTCAAGCCCGGCGACGAGGGCTTCGGCAAGCGCGCGGCGCACCAGGTCGTGGGCAAGCTGCTGCGCACGATCCCGGGGCTCTCGGGCACGGGCGGCTCGTCGAGCGTCACCGACCAGTGGGGGCCGGTGCGCGAGGCTGGCGCGTCGGCGCGGCTCATGCTGGTGGGCGCGGCGGCGGCGCAGTGGCAGGTGCCCGCCAGCGAATGCCGCACCGAGGCCGGCCGCGTGCTGCACCCGGCCTCCAACCGCAGCGCGCGCTTCGGCGAACTCGCCGCAAAGGCCGCGCAGCAGCCGCTGCCCACGGCGGTGAAGCTCAAGGCGCCCGCCGACTTCCGCGTCATCGGCCAGCCGCAGCGGCGCATCGACAACGCCGGCAAGCTCAATGGCACCGCCACCTACGGCATCGACGTGCTGCCGCCGGGCCTGCTGTACGCCAGCATCGCCATGTGCCCGACGCTGGCCGGCCGCGTCGCGCGCTTCGATGCCAAGGCCGCCGAGGCGCTGCCCGGCGTGCGCAAGGTGATGGCGCTGGAGCCCGTGGCCGCGAGCCTTGTCGGCACCGGCAGCACGGCGGGCGGCGTGGCGGTGATCGCCGACACGCCGTACCACGCGATGCGCGCGCTGAAGAAGGTCGACATCGAATGGGACCACGGCCCGGCCGCGAGCCTCTCGAGCGCCGAGATGATCGACCGCCTGGCGCGCACGCTCGACGCCGACGCAGGCAATGCGCGCCTCGATACCGGCGGCGTGGCGGCGGCGCTGAAGTCCGCCGCGCGCACGATCGAGGTCGAGTACCGCGTGCCCTTCCTGGCGCACGCCACCATGGAACCGATGAACTGCACCGTGCAGTTCAAGGACGGCGCCGCCACCGTCTGGGCGCCCACGCAGGCGCCGGGCTTCGCGCGCGCCGCGGTCGCCAAGGCACTGGGCATCGATGCCGAGAAGGTCACGCTGCACGTCACCTACCTGGGCGGCGGCTTCGGGCGGCGCTACTTCATCGACTTCCTGGTGCAGGCCGCGCAGCTCGCGCGCGAGGCCGGTGGCGCGCCGGTGCAACTGATCTGGTCGCGCGAGGAAGACATGACGCACGACTTCTACCGCCCCGCCTACGTGGCGCTGTGCAAGGCCGGCTTCGACGCGGCGGGCGCGCTGGTCGCGTGGCAGACCACCAGCGCTGGCTCCAGCCTCGGGGCGCCGTCGTTCATGGACAACTCGACCGACGGCGCCTGGAACACCGCCTACGACTTCCCGCAGGCCCGCGTGGCGCACGTGCCGGTGGAGTCGGCCGTCACCACCGGCATCTGGCGCTCGGTGGCGCATTCGCAGAACGGCTTCTTCGTCGAGAGCTTCATCGACGAATGCGCCGTGGCCGCCGGCAAGGACCCGGTGGCTTTCCGCGCCGGCCTGCTTGCCAAGGATGCGCGCCACCTGGCGGTGCTGAAGCGCGTGGCCGAACTCTCGAAGTGGGGCGAGCCGCTGGCCGACGGACCCGACGGCACGAAGCGCGCGCGCGGCGTGGCCATCCACCGCGCCTTCGGAAGCATCGTGGCGCAGGTGGCCGAGGTGTCGGTCACGCCCGAGCGGCAGATCCGCGTGCACCGCGTGGTGTGCGTGATCGACTGCGGCCTGCCGGTCAACCCGAACCTGATCCGCCAGCAGATGGAAGGCGGCATCGTGTTCGGCCTGTCGGCCGCGCTGCGCGGCGAGATCACCGTGGCGCGCGGCCAGGTGCAGCAGAGCAATTTCCACGACTACACGCCGCTGCGCATCGACGAGTGCCCGGCCATCGAGGTCGACATCCTCGCCGGCACCGGCGCCGAGGTGCCGCCCGGCGGCGTGGGCGAGCCGGGCACGCCACCCATCGCGCCCGCCGTGGCCAACGCCGTGTTCGCGCTGACCGGCCAGCGCCTGCGCAGCCTGCCTCTGCGGCTGGCCTGATCTCCCGGAACAGCAAGAAAGACTCCCCATGACCACCACCACGCTGAAGATCAACGGCCAGACCGCCACCGTGAGCGCCGAGCCCGACACCCCGCTGTTGTGGGTGCTGCGCGGCGAAATGAAGCTCGTCGGCACCAAGTTCGGCTGCGGCAAGGCGCTGTGCGGCGCCTGCACCGTGCACCTGGACGGCCAGGCCGTGCGCTCCTGCGTCACCCCGCTGGAGGCCGTGGCCGGGCGCGAAGTCACCACCATCGAGGGCCTGAAGGGCCGGGAGGCCGACGCCTTGCGCGCGGCCTGGACCGAGGTCGACGTGGTGCAGTGCGGCTATTGCCAGAGCGGCCAGCTCATGTCGGCCTGCGCGCTGCTCAAAGCCACGCCCAAACCCAGCGACGACCAGGTGTCAGACGCCATGCGCGGCAACATTTGCCGCTGCGGCACCTACCCCCGGATTCGCGCCGCGATCCACCTGGCGGCAGAAACAGCGGGGCGGTAACGCAGAAACCGGGGTGGTTGTTTACAGAAGTTAATAATTTTTCCGTAATTCTCGAAAAAGTCGCCAGAACGGTATTTTTACGGAAATTGGGGATATGAAGCTTCGATACGCCGCCGTACCATCCGCGCGGCCCGCTTCCGGCCGTCCCCTGTTTCCGACTTTCGATGACCCCCCCAGATCCCTCGCGGACGCGCGTTCTGTCCGTGGCCGACACGCTGCGCACCCGCATCTTCGACGGTGCGATCGCCCCCGGCGCCCACCTGATGGAGATTTCGCTCGCCAACGAGCTTGGCGTGTCGCGCACCCCTGTGCGCGGCGCCATGGCGCGGCTGGCCGACGAGGGGTTGCTGGTCTACCACCCGCAGCGGGGTTTCCAGGTGCGCCGTTTCGACGCCAAGGACGTGTTCGACGCCTTCAGCGTGCGCGCCACGCTCGAAGGCATGGGCTGCCGCCTGCTCAGCGAGCGCGGCCTGGACGACGAGGCGCTGGCCAAACTGACGGCCATGGTCGACGAGCAGCATGCGCTGCTGCACGACAGCGGCGAATGGACCGACGAGCGGGCCGACCAGTGGCAGGACCTGAACCAGGCCTTCCACCACAAGTTGCTGTCGCTGGCCGACAACCGCTGGCTCAGCGAGGCCGTGCAGCGCGCCTGCCAGCTGCCGGTGATCTTCGACAGCCGCTCGCGCCCGCACAGGCACGACGCCGCGATGCTGCTGTACCGCCACAGCCAGGCCCTGCAGGCGCTCGAAGAGCACCGCTGCATCGTCGAGGCGCTGGGCCGGCAGGAGGCCTCGGGCGCCGAAGCCGCGATGCGCGAGCACATCAACGCCAACCGCGACCTGCTGGTGCTCTACCTGCGCCAGAGCGCCGGCCGCACCCGCGCGCTGGCCTGATTCCGTCTCTCAGCCGCCCCGCGCCACCGGCGCCATGAGGTAGGCCCCCGACTCGAACAGCTGCGCCTCGGCCTGGTCGATGCGCCGGATCACCGGCTTGCCCGCGCGGCTCGCCAGCAGCTCGACCAGCGCTTCCGTCACGGCCACGCCGGCCGCCACCGACGGGAAGAACGAGGGGCTGTGGATGGTGAAGAGCAGCGTCTCGTCCGCCAGCAGCGACAGCGGCGAGGTCACGCTGTCGGTGATCGCCACGATGCGGCAACCGGCCGCCTTCGCGGCCTCGGCCACCTGCAAGGCTTCGCGTGAGTAGGGCGCAAAGCTTGCCACCACCAGCGCGTCGCCCTTGGCGAAGGCGCGCTGCTGCATCTCGAGCAAGCCGCCCTGGCCGTCCACCAGGTGCACGCTGGTGCGAAAGAGCCGGTACACGTACACGAACGAGAAGGCGATCGGAAAGCAGGCGCGAAAGCCCGCCGCGTGCACGGCCGGCGCCTTCTCCAGCAGCGCGCAGGCCTTGAGCAGCGCCGGCCCGCTCTGCTGGTGCGTGAGCTCCAGGTTGCGCCGCTGCACCTCGAACATCTCGCCCGCCAGGCCCTGGTCGGCGACGCGACCCACCAGCTGCTTGGCGCGCCCGCCGTAGGTCTCGGTGCCCAGGCCCATGTCGGCGGCGAAGGCCTCCTTCAGCTGCGGCCAGCCCTCGAAGCCCAGGTGCTGCGCGAAACGCACCAGCGTGGCCGGCGTGCTCTGCGCGCGCGTGCCGACGTTGCGCATCGAGCCTGTGACCACCTCGTTGGGGTGGTCGAGCACGTAGCGCGCGACCTGCTGCAGGGCGGGGCTCAGTTCGTTGAAACGCTGGCGGATCAGTTCTTTGGCGCCCATGGCGGTGTCTCTTTTCTCTCGGTGTCTGGAACGAATGTACCGGAGCAGGGAAATCCCGGGAGTTGACGGAACAAATGTTCCAAGCAATAATTCGGCCGAAACGTTAGTTCCAAACACAGGCCCACGCTTTTCTCCCGCCATGACGCACGTCTTCCACCGCCACCTTCGCCAGACCCCGCCCGTTGCCGCCAGCGCGCAGGGCATGTTCATCCGCGACGCCGAAGGGCGCGAGTACCTTGACGCCTCGGGCGGTGCGGCCGTGTCTTCGCTCGGCCACGCCCATCCCGAGGTGATGGCGGCCATGCACGCGCAGATCGACACACTGGCCTACGCCCACACCAGCTTCTTCACGAGCGAGGTGGCCGAGCAGCTGGCCGACGAGCTCATCGGTTCTGCCCCCGAAGGCATGAGCCACGCTTACCTCGTGAGCGGCGGCTCCGAGGCGGTGGAGTCGGCGCTGAAGATGGCGCGCCAGTACTTCGTGGAAATCGGCCAGCCGCAGCGCACGCACTTCATCGCGCGCCGCCAGAGCTACCACGGCAACACGCTGGGCGCGCTCGCGGTGGGCGGCAACGCCTGGCGGCGCGAGCCCTTCGCGCCGATCCTCGTGCCGGCGACGCACGTCGCGCCGTGCTACCCGTACCGCGAGCAGCGCGAAGGTGAAAGCGCCGAGCAGTACGGTCTGCGTCTGGCGGCCGAGCTCGAAGCGGCCATCGTCGCGCAGGGCGCCGACCGCGTGATCGCCTTCGTGGCCGAGACCGTGGGCGGCGCCACCGCCGGCGTGCTCACGCCGGTGCCGGGCTATTTCAAGGCCGTGCGCGCCATGTGCGACAAGTACGGCGTGCTGCTGATCCTCGACGAGGTGATGTGCGGCATGGGGCGCACCGGCTCGCTGCACGCCTGCGAGCAGGAGGGCGTGGTGCCCGACCTGATGACCATCGCCAAGGGCCTGGGCGGCGGCTACCAGCCGATCGGCGCGGTGCTCGCGCAGCGCCGCATCGTCGAGGCCATGTCGCAGGGCAGCGGCTTCTTCCAGCACGGCCACACCTACCTGGGCCATCCGATGGCCTGCGCGGCGGCGCTCGCGGTGCAGCAGGTGATCCGCCGTGACGGCCTGGTCGCCAAGGTGCGCGACGACGGCGTTGTCTTCGGCGCGATGCTGGCCGAGGCGCTGGGCGAGCACCCGCACGTGGGCGACATCCGCGGGCGCGGCTTCTTCTGGGGCGTCGAGCTGGTGGCCGACCGCGCGAGCAAGCAGCCCTTCGATCCGGCCCTGGCCGTCAACGCGCGCCTCAAGAAGGACGCGATGGCGCGCGGCCTGCTGTGCTACCCCTTCGGCGGCACGGTGGACGGGCGCCAGGGCGATCACGTGCTGCTGGCGCCGCCGTACATCGCGACGCGCGACCACCTGCAGGAGATCGTCGCGCGGCTCGCCGCCTCGGTCGACGCGGTCACGCGCAGCGCCGCGCGCTGAGCGGCCGACCCCGTTCCTTTTTTTCTTCAACCGCCGTTCCGAGGAGCGTTCCATGCCCCAGCTTCGCCCGTCGTTTTCCATCGCCGCCGCCTTCGCGCTGGCCTGTGCCGCCCTGGCACCGACCGCTCCCGCGCAGGCGCAGCCCGCCAACGACACGCTCGCCAAGATCAAGGCCAGCGGCGCCATCACCTTCGGCTACCGCGAGGCCTCGTTCGGTTTCTCGTACCTGGACGCCAACCTCAAGCCCGTGGGCTACAGCATCGAGATCTGCAACCGCATCGTCGACGCGGTGAAGACCGAGCTGAAGCTGCCGGCCGTCGAGGTCAAGTACCAGGCCGTGACCTCGGCCAACCGCATTCCGCTGGTGCAGAACGGCACGGTGGACATCGAGTGCGGCTCCACCACCAACCTGGTCGAGCGCCAGTCGCAGGTGGCCTTCTCGCCGGACATCTTCCGCTACAACGTGCGCACGCTGGTGAAGGCCGATTCGGGCATCAAGAGCATCGCCGACCTGCAGGGCAAGACGGTGGTCACCACCGCCGGCACCACGTCGTTCCGCCTGCTGCGCGCGGCCGACAAGGGCCGCAGCCTCGAGGTGAACCAGCTCTCGGGCAAGGACCACACCGACTCGTTCCTGTTGGTCGAGAGCGGCCGCGCGCAGGCCTTCGTGCTCGACGACATCCTGCTGGCGGGCCAGATCGCCAACGCGCGCAACCCGAAGGACTTCGTCATCACCGGCGAGAGCCTGCGCACCGAGAACCAGTCGCTGATGTTTCGCAAGGACGACCCGGCCTTCAAGGCGCTGGTGGACCGCGTGGTGTCGGGCATGATGAAGTCCGGCGAGATGGAAAAGCTCTACAGCAAGTGGTTCATGTCGCCGATTCCGCCCAAGGGCATCAACATCAATTACCCGCTCAATGCCGAGACGAAGGAGGCCTTTGCCAACCCGTCGTCCAAGGGCATCTGATCTCACCTGACTTCATGACACGCATCGCCCTCATCCACGCGCTCTCGCATTCCGTCGCGCCCATCAACGAAGCCTTTGCACGCGACTGGCCCGAGGCCGTGCGCATGAACCTGCTGGACGACAGCCTCTCGGCCGACCTCGCGCGCGACGGCAAGGGGCTCGACGCGGCGATGCACGAGCGCTTCCAGCGCCTGGCGCAGTACGCGGTGGGCACGGGCGCGCGCGGCATCCTCTTCACCTGCTCGGCCTTCGGGCCGTGCATCGAGGCGGTGGCGCAGCGGCATGCGGGCATTCCGGTGCTCAAGCCCAACGAGGCCATGATCGAGGAGGCCGTGCAGGGCGAAGGCCGGCTGGGCCTGATCGCGACTTTCGCGCGCACGCTGGAATCGATGCCGCCGGAGTTTCCTTCGGGCATGGCGCTCGAACTGGCGCTGGCCGAGGGCGCGCTGGCGGCGCTCGATGCGGGCGACACGCAGCGCCATGACGCGCTCATCGCCGAACAGGCCGCCGCGCTGCGTGCGCGCGGCTGCACGCGCATTGCCCTGGCTCAGTTCAGCATGGCGCGCGCGCGTGGCGCTTGCGAGGCGGCCAGCGGCCTGCCGGTGCTGACGACGGTCGACAGCGCGGTGCGCGCGCTGCGCCGGCGTGCTTCAGTGTGAGCCGCCGTTGCCGACGACCGTGACCAGCGTGGTCATCGCCACCTGCGCAGCCTCGCCGCGCGCGAGCGGGCGGCCCGGGCCGGCGTTGCCGCTGTCGGTTTCCAGGCCCTGCGCCAGGCGGCGGTAGATGTCCGACGAGGGCATGGTCGCCGCCGTGCCGAGCGCGTCGCAGTAGGTGTCGGTGAGCACGGCGGCCAGCCGTTCGCGCTCGGCGTCGCACAGCACGGGCGCCTCGGCGGCGAAGACCGACGCCACGCAGTGCATCAGGTAGGCCTGGGTCTCGAGCGAGAAGGCCTGCTGGCGCACGTAGTCTTCCACCGCGTGCCAGAAGAGGGTGTCGGAGGTGCGGCGCCAGCTTTCGAGCACCTTGCGCGACTTGGCCACCAGGTCGGCGTGCGCGTCGTGCGGTTCGGCCGGGCGCAGCGCCAGGCCCTGCAGCGTGAGCGCGGCCACCGGGCCGGCCGCGCCGAGCAGGAAGCTCCAGAACTTCCAGCGCGCAAACCATTTCTTGTCATGGGCCGGGCCCAGCGGCTCCAGCAACCGGAAGTCGATGCACAGGGCGGCGTTGGCCTGCAGGCCGGAGGCCATGCGGTCGGCCTCCACATGGCCCTGCGCGACGATGCAGGCGCTGGCGCCGCAGCGGTCGATGTCGGCCAGGCGCTGCGTCAGCTGGCGCAGCTCGTGGGCCGAGGCGCCGGTGGCTTCGGCCACGCGCAGCATGCCGTGGCACTGCTCCCGCTCCAGTTGGCAGGGGCTCTTGAGACGGTCTTCGACATGGTCGTCGAGCGTCGAGGGGCGTTCTTCTGCGACGCAGTCCTCGAGTTCACTCCCGGTGGTGAACGTTGACATGGATGCTCCTTCGGGCGCAGATGAATAACTGTTATCAATATGTATTAACGCGCCGAGGTCGAACATCACCTGAACTAGGTATTTCCGTGGGCGGGCTGCCTTGCGTTTCACCGGCGGAACGGCGCCTGAACAGGGCCTGACCGATGGCCTCGCCATAATTGCCGCTCTTTCAAGGAGTACGCGTGGATATCGTTTTGCTGGTCAAGGCCGCTGTCATGGGCATCGTGGAGGGTCTGACCGAGTTCCTGCCGATCTCGTCGACCGGCCACCTCATTCTTGCGGGCTCGCTGCTGGGCTTCGACGACGCCAAGGCCAAGGTGTTCGACATCGCCATCCAGACCGGCGCGATCTTCGCGGTGATCCTGGTCTACTGGCAGAAGATCCATTCGACCGTGGTGGCGCTGCCGCGCCAGCCGAAGGCGCGCCGGCTGGCGCTGAACATCGTCATCGGCTTCCTGCCCGCGGTGGTGCTGGGCCTCCTGTTCGGCAAGATGATCAAGGCGCACCTGTTCATCCCGACCGTGGTGGCGAGCACCTTCATCATCGGCGGCTTCATCATCCTGTGGGCCGAGAAGCGCCCGCCCGGTTCGGTGCGCGTCGAGCACGTGGACGACATGACGCCCTGGGACGCACTCAAGGTCGGCCTGGTGCAGTGCTTCGCGATGATCCCCGGCACCAGCCGCAGCGGCTCGACCATCATCGGCGGCATGCTGCTGGGCCTGTCGCGCCAGGCGGCGACCGATTTCTCGTTCTTCCTGGCGATTCCCACGCTGATCGGTGCGGGCGCCTACAGCCTCTACAAGGAGCGCGCGCTGCTGTCGGTGGCCGACATTCCGATGTTCACGGTGGGCCTGGCCTTCTCGTTCATCAGCGCATGGCTGTGCGTGCGCTGGCTGCTGAAGTACATCAGCACGCACAACTTCATTCCGTTCGCCTGGTATCGCATCGCCTTCGGCATCGTGGTGCTGGCCACGGCGTGGACCGGCGCGGTGGTCTGGGCGGAATAAGCCAGCAGCCTCAGGCCGCCGCGCCCAGCAGCGCGCCGGCGGCCTTCGCCTCCCGCCGCACGGCGATGGCGATCGGCCCGTCGATCGACGGATCGAACCCGCCCGTGGCACCCAGCGCGGTGATCACGGCGCACACCCTTCCCGCGTAGTCGTACACCGGCGCCGCCACGGCGCTGATGCCGCGCAGGTAGGTGTCCCGCACGATGGCGCAGTGCGCCTGCTGCACCTCGCGGCGCAACGCGCCGATGGGGTCGTCGGCATCGAGCAGCGCGCGCATGTCCTCGGTGGCGTCGGCCAGTTCCTGCTCGGCCAGCGCCACCACGCGCGACTCGTCGAGCAGGCCCAGGAAGGCGCGCCCGGTGGCCGACCACAGCATCGACATCACCGAGCCGGCGCGCACGTTCACCGTCACCGGCAGGCCCGGCTCCTCGAAGCGCACGATGGTCGGGCCCTTGTTGCCCATTACCGCGACGAAGCAGGTCACCTCCAGCGATTCGCGCAGGCGGATCAGGCAGGGCTCGGCCGCGCGGATCGGGTCGGCCTGGCGCATGGCGGCCAGGCCGATCTGGATCGCCTCGGGTCCCAGGTAGTAGTGCTGCGAGGCGGTGTCCTGGCGCACCAGGCTTTCTTCCATCAGGCTCGCTAGGTAGCGGTGCACCTTCGCCGGGCTCTCGCCCACGTGGGTGGCCAGCGCCGTGAGGCTGCTGCGCCCGCCCAGGTGCGCCAGGCCCTTGAGCACGGCCATGCCGGTCTCGGCGGACTGCACGCGCTGGCGGCGCTCGCGGGGAGGGGAAGAGGGGGCTTCGG
>NZ_JBWKYF010000109.1:0-16538 GCF_059423605.1 Variovorax sp. GW460-12-1-14-LB1 | reverse complement strand
GGTTAGGGTTATCACGTGGGTCAGATTTAGATGGAAATCACACCGCCAACTGGGTCACTTCTAGATGGAAATCAACATAGAGAAGAAAGGGGCAAGACTACTGCCCACCTCAGTCGTTTTCGTTCTTCTCCTCCGTCTTTGCCTTCGAGCAGAAGTTGTCCCATTCCTGCATCATCAAGCGGCGCTTTTCCAGTGCGTCTCCGCGCCGATAGGCGGCCTCGACCTTGTTGTCCAGGGCGTGTGCAAGGGCCTGCTCAGCAAGGTCTCGCGGGTAGTTGGTGCGTTCTCTTGCCCAGTCGCGAAATGTAGAGCGAAACCCATGAGGTACGGCATCCACCTCCATGCGGCGCATGACGGCAGTCATCGACATGTCGGAAAGTTGCTTGCCCCGTGCGGACGGGAACACCAATTCGTTGTCTTTGAGGTGAGGTTGGGCGCGAAGAATCCGAAGTGCTGATTCGGACAACGGAACGCGATGCTCCTTGGTGGCCTTCATCCGCTCTGGTGGGACGGTCCAGACGCCAGTATCCAGGTCGAACTCTGGCCAGACCGCGCCGCGCACCTCGCCACTGCGTGCTGCGCACAGCACGGTGAATTCCAACGCTCTGGCCGCAGTTCCCTCACGCTGACGCAGGTCGGCCATGAACGCCACAGTAGCATCGATGGGCAGCGCGCGATGATGCTCGACCTTCTGGATTTTCCCGGGCGCCGGCAGCAACATGTCCAGGTGACCTTTCCATCGTGCCGGGTTCTCTCCTGTACGGTATTTGCGTACAGCGGCCCAGTCGAGCACGTTCTCGATCCGGCCCCGCACTCGGGATGCAGTTTCGTTCTTGGTTTTCCAGATGGGCTCCAGCGCCGCGAGCACATGCTCTTGACCTACGTCACGAACGAGCAGGTTGCCCATGACTGGATAGGCGTAGGTTTTCAGGGTGCTGGCCCATTGAGTGCGGTGCTTAGGGTTCTTCCAGGTGTCCCCATGCGCCTCAAGGAATCCTTCGGCCGCTTGTTGGAACGTTTTTTCGGTCGCTTGCTGGGCGCGCAGCAGGCTGGCCGCCGCTTTACGTTGCGCAATGGGATCAATACCTTGATCGATCTCATCGCGAGCTGCTCTTGCCTTTTCTCTGGCTCGAGCAAGAGGGACATCGGGAAAGCCGCCTAGCCCCATGTGCCGGCGCTTGGTGCCGACCATGGTGCGAAGCACCCATGAGCGAGCACCTGCGTCATTGACGTAAAGGTAAAGGCCGGACACGCCGCCAACGGCGTGGTTGCCTGGGGAGGTCAATCGGCCCACTTGGAGTGCTGATAATTCCTTTGCCTTGCGCGCCATGACCGTCCTGCATCCTTAGATATTGACCTACCATCCTTTCTACCATAGATTTTGGGATCGGAGCGGATCAGAAAGGATCGGTCAGGAATGCTGTTGAGGCGTTTCCCCAATGAGGAAGCATGAAAATCGGTCGACTTAGGACTGCTTGGGAAATCGCAAAGGCAGACTCCCTCTCCTCCAGATTCAAGCCCCTGTAGCAGCCCTGCTACAGGGGCTTTGTCTTTGGGCCGCCCATGTCGCCTCATGGCGCCCGCTGCTGCGGCTCCCCACACCCCCTGCGCTGCAGCACCGGCAGCAACTGCGGCCCCAGCGACTTCAGCAGCTGCGTCGGCAGCGCGCTCGTGAACCGGTGGCGGGCGGCGTGGGGCTCGTGCACGTAGGCCAGGATCGTGCCGAAGTAGCGGTCGCCGATCATGAACACGAAGGTGGCCGAGCGGTCGATCTTGCGCTGCGAAATCACCCGTCCGCCGCGGCCGGTCTGTTCGTAGCGGTGGTCGCCGGTGCCGGTCTTGCCGCCGATCTCGAGGGCGCGGCCGCTCTCGTCCACCAGGGCGCTCTTCAGGCGCCGCGCGGTGCCGTCGTTCACCACCTCGACCAAGGCACGGCGCACCGTGGCGGCCACCTCGGCGGGCAGCACCTGCTGTGCGCTCGCATGGCGCGGCTCCAGCCGTGTCTCGTAGGGCGTGTCGCGCGCGAAGTGCAGGGCGCCGACCCGTTGCGTGGGCAGCCGCACGCCGTCATTCGCGAGGATGCCCATCAGCTCCGCCAGGGCGGCCGGCCGGTCGCCGGACGCGCCGATCGCGCTCGCGTAAGACGGCGTCAGCGATGCGAACGGGTAACCCACGCGCTGCCATGAACGGTGAATCTGCGCAAAGGCGTCGAGTTCGATCAGCTCGCGCAGGCGCCTGTCCTGCGCGCTCTTGTGGCGCGTCTTGAAGAGCCAGGCGTAGACCTCCTGGCGTTCGCGCACGCTCACGTCCAGCACCTCGGTCAGCGAGGCGCCGGGGTGACGCCGCAGGTAACCGACCAGCCAGAGCTCCAGCGGATGCACGCGCGCGACATACCCGCGATCGGCCAGCGACAGGCCGGCGTAGGTGCGGCGCAGCGCCCCCAGTGCGCGCGGCGAGTCGGCGCCGCGGCCCAGCCGCTGCACCAGGAGCGCGTCGAGCCGTGCGTCGTCGGCCTCGGGCTCGATGGTGAAGAGCACGCTCGCCAGGCGCGGTGCCGACGGCCTCAGGCCGCGCAGCAGCAGCGCCTCGGCGTCCGCGGCCGGCAGGTGCTGGTACTTGCGATGGAAGCGGGTCAGGAAGGCCGAACCTTCGCGGTCGGCAAAGCGCGCGAGCAGCTCGCGCCGGCCCGGGTCGGCAGGATCCTTCAGCAGGCGCTCGGCGCCCGACGCGCCACCGAACATGCGGTGGCGCACCAGGTCGCGCATCAGGCGGATGAACACCAGGTTGACCGAATGCTTGAAGCCTTCGCGCACGGTCATCGAACTGCTGTTGCGCGAGCGTTCGAAGTTCTCGAACTGGTGCAGGCCGCCGCCGGTGAAGAAGGCCTCGCCGGGGCTCGCCGAGTACTTGCGCTCCATCGCCGCCTCCAGCATCGGCGCAAGACGGCGATCCTTGGCGCGCAGGAGGTACTGCCGCGCCCACATGCCCAGCGGGTCGCGCGGGTTCGGCGCCAGCGCCGACAGCTGGGCCGGGCTCAGGTCGACCCAGCCCGCGTGCAGCTCGGCTATGAGCTCCAGGTAGCTCACCAGGGTGCGCAGCTTGGCGGTCGAGCCCAGGTCCAGCCGTGCGCCCTGGTTCACGTCGAACGGCTGGTCGATGTTGTCGGCCTGGATGCGCAGCAGGTTGGTCCCGGCGCTGCGCTCGAACAGCGTGAAGCTGTAGATCAGCGGGCTGGGGTCGGCGCCCGGGTCGAGCATGTGGGAGCCGACCAGCCCCGCGGCCTTCGTCGCGGCGGGCGTGCGCAGGCCGGCCAGCACGCGCGCCACCAGCGCCTGCGCTTCGCCGTCCAGGCTGGTTTCGGCCTCGAGGTCCAGGCGCTCCAGGTCGTAGGCCCGCGGCACGTCGAGCAGCGTGGCGATGTGGGTGCGCAGCGCGGTCGCGGCCTTGCGCTGCACGAAGTCGGGCCGAGGCGTCGGCGGCAAAGGTGGCTGCAGGTGCAAGGACAGCGGCAGCGCCGCGTCGCGCAGCGTGGGCGAGATCAGGCCAGCCTCGGCCATCAGCCGCAGGTAGCTGTCGGTCAGTCGCGTCAGGCCGGCGCCGTCGCCGAGCAGGTGCTGCGACGGGCGGCGCTGCGCGATCATCAGCGACAGCGCCTGCTTGAAGGCCTCGGCCTGCTGCCGCAGCGCCTCGTCCGTGGGCGCTGCCGCCTCTTCCGCCTGGTCGGCCAGCAGGCGGTTGACCTCGCCGAAGTCGCGCCCGTACCAGGCCCACAGGCCGTCGCCCAGGCCGTGCACCTCGCCCATGCCCGGGCGCGCGGCCAGCGGCACGGTGTCGAGGTAGTCGACGACGATCTGGCGGCGCCGCGCCTGCGTGTCGTCGCCGTCCTGGTAGGCGCGCAGCGAGGCCGACGCCATCTGGCGCAGCTTGTCGCCGACCGACCCGGTGCGGCCCTGCGGCGAATGGCGGTACTTCTCGAGCTGGGTGGCCAGCGTGCTGCCGCCCGTCGCCGTCTGGCCCAGGCCGACCGCGCGCAGCGCCTGCTCGAGCGTCGCCTTGGCAAAGCGTTCCGGATCGATCGCGGGGTTGCGCTGCAGCGGCTGCGCGTCCAGCAGGTGGCGGTCCTCGACGAAGAGCAGGGCGCTCACCAGCAGCGGCGGCACCTCCTCGAAGCGCTCGTAGGCGCGCTGGGGCACGCGGGTGTGCAGCAGCGCCGTGTCCCGGCAGTCGCGCACGGTCAGGCCGGCCTGGTTTTTCTCACGGTAGGGCGCGAAGAGCCCGTAGTCCTGCAGTTCGAGCAGCCGCGGCGACATGCGGGCCTGGCGGGTGACGACATAGCCCTGCGGCGCCAGGCGGTCGATGTAGTCCGGCAGCTGGTGGTAGCCCAGCCGCTCGTCGTAGGGCCCGGTCCGGGGAAAGCGGATGGCGTCGCTGGCACCGTCTTCGACGCTGAAGCGGGCGCCCTCGGCCAAGTCGCGCCACAGGGCCGATTGCAGCCGGGACGTCTTCAGTTCGTCCAGCACGAACAGGGCAAACCCGCCTCCCACGGCGAGTCCCGCGCCGATCCAGACAAGCTTCTTGAACCAAGTCATGCTCTGCCTCGCGAACAGTCCACACCATGGGTTCGTCAGTGACGATGATGCGCTTTTTGAGGCGATTTGGCATGCGTGCGACGACGCAATCGGCCGGAGTCATGCACTTCCGCCGCGCGGCAGAAGAAGTACCTCGACACACATGGCGCATGTCGATCTGCACGGACGTGCGGATCTATCTCAGGGCGAACTGACCTGCTAACCCTTCACGACCCCGGACACCCCACTAGTCGTCGGAATCCTGCGGGCCCGCCAGGAGCCCGAGCACCAACCCGCCGAGGACGATGGCCAGGGCAAGAATCAGCGATGCCTCTGCGAGTAGTCTCATGGTGTCCTGCAATGAATCTCCCCCTCACGATGTGCCCGCCATTGAACGTGCGTTCACTGACTGGTGGCTGAGTGCGGAAGCAGAAGGGTTTTGTGCGGGGCTTCAGCCTGTCTTCAGCTAAGGCGCGGATACTGGTGGCGACGGTCTTCTGGCGTTGGTAGAGGACGCTTCGGCACCCGCCCTTCGGGGGGGTTCCTCGAGGCCGGAGGTCGTCACGGTTTTTTCGTCGCGCGGGCGCATGCTCAGGCCCGCGCGCTTTCACCGAGCCACACCGGCTCGTTCGAGGTGTCCGGGAAGTCCGCGGTGTCGATCAGCGGCGCCTCGTCGACCTCCGACGCGCGCCGCGCGGCCGGCGCCATGTGCCGCAGCTCGTAGCCCCGTCCATACACCGAGACCAGCACGAACTCGCCGCCCTTGTGCAGCGACAGCTTGCGGCGGATGCTGGCCACGCAGCAGTCCAGCGTGCGGCTGGTGCGTTCGATGCGCGCATCCACCCACAGCGAGGCCAGCAGCCAGTCGCGCTCCAGCAGCCGGCCGGCGTTGCGAAACAGCAGCAGCGCCAGTTCGAACTCGCGCGGCTTCAGGCGCACCTCGGTGCCGTGGCACACCACCACGCGGCGCTCGCCCAGGAACTGGTAGTCGCCGAAGCACGCGGCCGTGGCGTGCGGCTGCAGCAGCGTGCGGTTGCGCCGCAGCGATTCGCGCACGCGCAACTCCACCTCGAACTCGTCGACGGGCAGCACCGCGAAGTCGATGCTGGTGCCCTGCGTCTCGCCGCCCGCGGCCGACAGCACGTCGACCAGCAGGTCGCGCTGCGAGGCGCGCGCCACCAGGAAGATGGGGATGCGCAGCGCGCGACACATCGCCGTGAGGATCGGCCAGGCGCCTTCGTCCTTCAGCACCACCAGCAGCAAGCCGAACTGCAGGCCCTGGGTGATCGCCAGCAGGAAGTCCGTGCTGTCGTCGAAGCACACGGGCTCGCAGCCCATCAGGCGCAGGCGGTTGCCCCAGCCGGCCTGCTGCGCCTCGTCGCAGCCCACCATCGCGATGCGGCGCGCGCCCTGCTGCGCGGCCATCACGCGCGGACTCCCCGGCGTGCGACCTTCTCGTAGCGGGGCGTTGGCGTGGAAGGAGAGGTCTTCATGTCGGTGGCATCCATGCGAAGGTGGTGAAGGGCGTCCCGGGGCGATGGCATGAGGGTCAGGGGCGGGCGGCGCTGGTGCTGCGCGGCAGCTTCCAGCCGATGCCCGCGTTGAAGCCCCACTCCCGGCCCGTGCTGGACACGCCCATGCCCCAGGCCATGTCGCCGTCGCCCGACGTGCGCTTGAAGCCCAGCGCCGCGGCCGTGTAGCCCTGGTAGGTGCCGAAGGCCAGGCCGAGGGACTGTTCGCCCGGCCGGTACGTCGGCACGTAGGCGGCCGACATCGCGATGGCCATGGCCGCGCCCGAGTAGGCGATGCGCGCCGTCTCGCCGACGGCCGCGCGCACCGGGTGCAGCTGGCCCAGGTTGATGGCGTCGTCCGGGCGCACGGCGGGCGCCAGTTCGAAGGCATGGGCGCCGGCGCACGCGAGCCACAGCATCAGCACCCGCAGGATCGCGGTGCGTCGGGGGGCGAAACGTGCGAACGCGTTCACGGCTGCTGTTCAGCCGGCGGCCAGCCGGGTGCCCGCGCCGGCCTGCGTCTTGCGCACGCCGTCGGGGCCGTAGAAGGGTTGGGCGCGGGCCTGCAGGAAGTGCAGCGCCTGCTGCGTGAAGTCCAGGTGCGCGTACACCAGCGTGCCGTTGTGCAGGTTGCGGTTGCGCGCGTCTTCGGCGAGCGCGAGCAGTTCGCGCCAGGCCTGGTGCGTGGGTTCACCGCCTGCTGCAGCGGCGGCATCCGCGCCCGCACGACCGGGCCCGAAGCCCAGCGCCGCCTGCAGCGATTCACGCTGGCGGTCGAGTTCGGCCATGCGGTCCAGCAGCGCGGTCTTGCGGCCGGCGATGGCGTTCAGCGCGTCGAAGTCGCTGGCGGACATGGCCTGCGCCTCCTGGTCCAGCACGACAAGGAAGTCCCCGATGCAGCCCGCTTCCGCGCGCAGGTGCGCCAGCAAGGTGCTCATGCTTGGCCCTTCGGTGCGAGCAGCTCGCACACGCTGGCCAGCAGGCCGTCGGCGATGCGCTCGGGGCGGATCTCGTAGCGGCCGGCGCGGATGTCCTCGCGGATCGCGGCCACGCGCGCGGCGTCGAAATCGCTGCCCCCCACGGCGGCGGGCATCGCATGGACGAGCGCGGAAACGGGCGCCGCTTCCTTCGGGCGCTGCACGGCCTCGGCGGGCGTCGACGGAGCCGGCGCGCCGGGTGCGGGCGTGCGGTGCAGGGGCGTGGCCGAAGGGGCGGTGGGATCGATTTTCAAGGTGATTCCTCAGGGGCTGACCCGTATATCGGCAGCCGGTGCAAGAACTTTAGGAAGGGCGTGCATGAAGTGAAGCCTGCGCCAACGCGGCGGCCGCTACTGCACCAGCCGGACCTGTCCTTCCTCGTCGGCCACGCCGCGAATCACCCGGCCGTCCAGCGTCTTCGCCTGCACCACGGCGCCCACCGCGGCGCCGCTCAGGGCCTTGGCCTCGGTGCTGACGACAAAGCCCGGCCCCTGCGCCACCACCTTCACGGCCTGGCCCTGCTGGATCACGGCGACGCCGCGCAGCAGCTCCTTGCGGATCGGGGCGCCGGGCGCGACGCGGTTGGCGCTCACCACCCCGATCAGTTCGGCCGCGCTGGTGACCACCGAGCGCGGCAGCCGCGTGAGGTCGCCGGTGCGCTCGACGACATCGCCGGCGCCCAGCGCCCGGCCCGCGTCGATGGCGCGCGCAGCCACCAGGTAGCGGCCTTCGACCGCGACACGCGCCTGCACGAAGCGCGTCCACGGCCGCTCGGCATGGCAACGCACGCCCACCGAAATGCGGCCCCACGGCGTGACGCCCGGCGGCAGGAACACCTCGGGCGCTTCGCACGCGGGCAGGGCGTCGGTGCCGCGTCCTTCGAGGCTGACCGTCACCTTGCCCGGCAGGCCGGCGCTTTGCACCTGGAGGTAGGTCTCGACGGCCTTCGCAGCCACGTCGCCTGCGATCGCACCGGTCGACATCGCGCACGACAGCCCCATCGCGCAGGCGGTGCGCAGCAGGTGTTGGCGAAGCGGCGAAAGGGTCATCGAAAGCGAAAGAAGAGGGCCAGAAAAATGAGGGCGCCGGTGCAGGAAGGCCGCAACCGGCGCCCCTGGATTCTTATGAATTCACCCCGCCGGCGAAGGTGCGAGCAGCAGGCGAAACCCCCCTTTGTTCGGGCGATTGCCAACGCGCCGCATGCATAGACTTGCTTTCCATCGGTCGCTGCGCCCCGTGCACTGGCGACGCCTCAACAGATGGAACAAAGATGATCGACAAGCTGGATGCGGCGTTTCGCTTCCACCGCGAAGCGCTCCATCTCCGGGCCCAGCGCCAGGAGGTGCTCGCGGCCAACATCGCCCATGCCGACACGCCGAACTACAAGGCGCGCGACTTCGACTTCGGCGCGCGCCTGAGCGAGGCCGTCGAGCGCGGCCGCGCCGCCTCGTCGGTGTCGATGGCCACCACCTCGTCGCGCCATCTCGCGGGCCAGGCACAGGCCACGGCCGGCGACGACCTGCTGTACCGCGTGCCGCACCAGTCCAGCCTCGACGGCAACACGGTCGAGATGGACGTCGAGCGCGTGGCCTTCGCCGACAACGCGCTGCGCTACGAGTCGAACCTGACCCTCATCAACGCCAAGATCAAGTCGCTCCTGTCGGCGGTACAGCCATGAACATCTTCGATGTGGCGGGCTCCGCCATGACCGCGCAATCGCAGCGCATGAACGTGACCGCGAGCAACCTCGCCAACGCCGAGAGCGTGGCCGGCCCCGACGGCCAGCCCTACCGCGCCAAGCAGGTGGTGTTCGAAGTGGCGGCCTCGGGCCGTCGCGACATCGGTGGCGTCAAGGTGGCCGGTGTCATCGAAGACCCGTCGCCCGCCAGGCTGGTGTTCGACCCGAAGAGCCCGCACGCCAACGCCGAGGGCTACGTGGCGATGCCCAACGTCAACGTGGTCGAGGAGATGACCAACATGATCTCGGCCTCACGCAGCTACCAGGCCAACGTCGAGGTGCTCAACACCGCCAAGACGCTGATGGTCAAGACGCTGACCATCGGCCAGTAACCCACGCACGCCCACGCGCCTCCCGCAGGAAGAATACCGACCCCATGGCCCTTTCCGACACCTCGTCCATCAGCGGGCTGAACGCGCCCACGGCGGCGAACAGCAACAACAACGTCTCCAGCGCCGACAGCGAGCAGCGCTTTCTCAAGCTGCTGGTCACGCAGCTGAACAACCAGGACCCGCTCAACCCGATGCAGAACGCAGAGCTCACCTCGCAGCTCGCGCAGATGAGCACCGTGAGCGGCATCGAGAAGCTCAACGCCACGCTCTCCGGCCTGGTCAACCAGACCGGAGCCAACCAGCTGCTGCAGGCCACATCGCTCATTGGCTACAACGTGCTGTCGCCCGGCGACGTGCTCACCACCAAGAAGCCCGAGGACGGCAAGGACCCCGCCACGCAGGCCTTCGCCGTGCAGCTGCCGGGCACCGCCGCCGACGTCGAGATCAAGATCGTCGACAGCACCGGCAAGGTGATCCGCACGCTCGACGCGGGCGCCATGAAGGAAGGCGTCAACGCCGTCACCTGGGACGGCAAGGACGACCTGGGCGTGGTCGTGCCGCCGGGCGCCTACCGCTTCACGGTCGATGCCAGCAACAACGGCACCACGGTGAAGGCCACCGCGCTCACCTTCTCGCAGGTGGCCGCCGTGAAGCAGGGCGCCGGCGGCGTCACGCTGGAGCTGGCCTCGGGCGCCAGCATCGGGCTGGGCGACGTGCGCCTGTTCCTCTGAGCTTTCGTCTTCGTCTTCGGCGTGGCCCATGCGGGCCGCGCCCTTCGCACTCTTCTTCCTCGCACCGAACAAGGACCCCCTCATGAGTTTCTCCCAAGGCATCAGCGGACTCGGCGTGGCCGCGGCCAACCTCGACGTCATCGGCAACAACATCGCCAACTCGGGCACGGTGGGCTACAAGTCGGCCGCCGCCACCTTCCAGGACGTGTACGCCGGCTCGCGCGTGGGCCTGGGCGCCTCGGTGTCGGGCGTGACGCAGAACTTCACGCAGGGCGTGACGCAGTCGAGCACGCGCCCGCTGGACGTGGCCATCCTCAACGGCGACGGCTTCTTCCGCCTGGCCAGCCCCAGCGGCGAGGTCTTCTACTCGCGCAACGGCCAGTTCACGCGCGACAAGGACGGCTACATCGTCAACGCGCAGGGCCTGCAGCTCACCGGCTACGGCGCCAACGCCAGCGGCGGCATCAGCGGCGGCACGCCGGGCCCGATCCAGGTGCAGGGCGGCATGATGCCGCCCAAGCCCACGGCCAACATCGACGCGCAGTTCAACCTCGACGCGCGCAGCACGGTGCCCGCCAAGACGCCGTTCAACCCCACCGACGCCGCCACCTACAACTACCCGAACGCCATCGGTCCCATCTACGACTCGCTGGGCAACCCGCACGACGTGGCCGTGTACTTCGTGAAGACGGCCGCCAACACCTGGAGCGTGTACGGCACCTCCGACGGCGCGCCGCTGAACGGTGGCGCCGCGCTGTCCAACGTGACTTTCGACGCCAAGGGTGTCATGACCGCGCCGGCCTCGGGCGCGTTCAACATCGGGCCGCTCACCTTCACCAACGGCGCCTCGCCGCTCACCGCGTCGGTCGACCTCACGGGCACCACGCAGTTCGGCAGCGCCAACGGCATGAGCAAGCTGGGCCAGGACGGCTACAAGTCGGGCGAGCTCACCGCGTTCTCGATCAACCCCGACGGCACCATCACCGGCAAGTTCTCCAACGAGCAGACGCGCCTGCTGGGCCAGGTCGTGCTGTCGTCCTTCGCCAACCCGAACGGCCTGGAACCCAAGGGCAACAACGTGTGGGCCGAGACGCAGGCCTCGGGCAATGCGCTCACCGGAACGCCGGGCGAAGGCACCAAGGCCGGCTCGCTGGCCTCGGGCGCGCTGGAGTCGTCCAACGTCGACCTGACCTCCGAGCTGGTGAACCTGATCGTCGCGCAGCGCAACTACCAGGCCAACGCGCAGACCGTGAAGACGCAGGACCAGGTCATGCAGACGCTCATGAACATCCGCTGACCGGGAGCATCGCGTGGATCGAATGCTGTATGTCGCCATGAGCGGCGCCAAGCAGGCCATGGAGCAGCAGGCCGTGGTCGCCAACAACATGGCGAACGTCTCGACGCCGGGCTTCCGTGCGCAGATCGCGACCTTCCGCGCCGTGCCCGTGGTCGGCGAAGAAGCGCCCACGCGCGCCTTCGTGGCCGCCACCACGCCCGGCGCCGACTTCACGCACGGCCCGCTCACGCAGACCGGCCGCGCGCTCGACGTGGCCGTGGGCGGTGAAGGCTGGCTGGTGGTGCAGGCGGCCGACGGCGGCGAGGCCTACACGCGCGTCGGCAACCTGCAGATCGGCGCCGACGGCCAGCTCACGACGATGGGCGGGCGCCCCGTGGTGGGCGACAACGGCGCGCTCACCGTGCCGCCGGGTTCGGCCGTGAGCATCGCGTCGAACGGGCTCGTGGGCTCGCGCGACGCGGCCTCGACCGTGCTCACCGGCATCGCCGAAGTCGGCCGACTCAAGCTGGTCAACCCGCCCACGGCCGACCTCGTGCGCGGCGACGACGGCCTGTTCCGCATGCGCGCCGACCTGCCGCCGGCCGAGGCCGACGAGGCCGTCACGCTCATCTCCGGCGCCATCGAGGGCAGCAACGTGCAGCCGGTCGATGCCATGGTGGCCATGATCGCCAACGCGCGCAGCTTCGAGATGCAGATGAAGTCGCTGCAGACCGCCGACATCAACGCGCAGACCGCCAACAAGCTGCTGGCCTACGGCTGACCCTCCTCCAGGAACTCCTTTCAATGATCCGCTCCCTCTACATCGCCAAGACCGGCCTGGACGCGCAACAGACGCAGCTCGACGTGGTCTCCAACAACCTGGCCAACGTCGGCACCACCGGCTTCAAGCGCAGCCGCGCCGTGTTCGAAGACCTGGTCTACCAGAACCTGCGCCAGGTCGGCGGCCAGAGCTCCGACCAGACGCGCCTGCCTTCGGGCCTGCAGGTCGGCACCGGCGTGCACGTGGTCGCCACCGAGCGCATCCACTCGCAGGGCAACCTCACCAAGACCGACAAGCCGACCGACGTGGCCATCAGCGGCAGCGGCTTCTTCCAGGTGCTGATGCCCGATGGCACCACCTCGTACACGCGCGACGGCTCGTTCCAGACCGACCGCGACGGCCAGCTGGTCACGGCCAGCGGCTTCCCGGTGCAGCCGGCCATCACCATCCCGGCCAACGCCACCAGCATCACCGTGGGCCGCGACGGCATCGTGTCGGTGGTGCAGGCGGGCGGCACCAACACCGTGCAGGTCGGCCAACTGCAGCTTGCGACCTTCGTCAACCCCACCGGCCTGCAGAGCCAGGGCGAGAACCTGTACGCCGAGACCGACGCCTCGGGCGCACCCAACCAGGTGAACCCCGGCGTGGACGGCGCGGGCACGCTGAGCCAGGGCTATGTCGAGGCCTCCAACGTCAACGTGGTGGAAGAGCTGGTCAACATGATCGCCACCCAGCGCTCGTACGAGATCAACAGCAAGGCGGTCCAGACCTCGGACCAGATGCTGCAGCGCCTGGCCCAGTTGTGATGCGGGCGGGGGTGCGTCTTCTTCGCCGGGCGGCGGCGCTGCTGCTCGCCACCGCGCTGGCCGCCGGCTGTGCGCAGGTGCCGCGCGAGCCGCTGGTGCACCAGCCGATGACGGCGCGCGCCGACCAGTACGCGGCGGTGCAGGCGCGCCGCGCGCCGGGCGCGATCTTCCAGGACGGTCCCGGCGCCAACGCGCTGTTCGAAGACCGCCGCCCGCGCAACGTCGGCGACATCCTCACCATCCTCATCAGCGAGAAGGTCAACGCGACCAAGAACTCGGGCGCCAATGCCAGCCGCACGGGCAACACGACCAGCGTGTTCGCGGCCATTCCCAAGCTCATCGGCGGCCTGCTCGACGGGCAGGAGACCAAGCTGTCGGGAACCAACACGCTCAACGCCAAGGGCGGCGCCAACGCCAACAACACCTTCAACGGCGTGATCACCGTCACCGTGACCGACGTCATGGCCAACGGCAACCTGCTGGTGAGCGGCGAGAAGCAGATGGGCATCAACCAGGGCACCGAGTACATCCGCTTCTCGGGCGTGGTGAACCCGCGCACCGTGTCGGGCAACAACACCGTGCCCTCGACGCTGGTGGCCGATGCGCGCATCGAGTACTCGGCCAAGGGCTACATCGACGAGGCCCAGCACATGGGCTGGATGCAAAGAATTTTCCTGAACGTGATGCCGTTCTGATGACACACCTCCAGGCTTCACCCCTTTCGAATCGCTGGCGCATCGCGGCGCTGTGCGCGCTCCTGTTCATCGCGCCCGCGCATGCAGAGCGCCTGAAGGAGCTCGCCAGCATCCAGGGCGTGCGCGACAACCCGCTCATCGGCTACGGCCTCATGGTCGGCCTGGACGGCACGGGCGACCAGACGATGCAGACGCCGTTCACCACGCAGAGCCTGAACAACATGCTGCAGCAGCTGGGCATCACGATCCCGCAGGGCGTGAACATGCAGCTGAAGAACGTGGCGGCCGTCATGGTGACGGCCACGCTGCCGTCGTTCGCGCGGCCGGGGCAGAACATCGACGTCACCGTGTCGTCGATGGGCAATGCCAAGAGCCTGCGCGGCGGCACGCTGCTGATGACGCCACTCAAGGGCGTGGACGGCGCGACCTATGCCGTGGCGCAGGGCAACATGGTGGTGGGCGGCGCGGGTGCGTCGGCCAACGGCAGCAAGGTGCAGGTCAACCAGCTGAGCTCGGGGCGCATTCCCGCCGGCGCGCTGGTGGAGCGCACGGTCGAGGCGCCGGTGGGCGCGGAAGGCGCGTTCACCATCGAGCTGAACCGCTCCGACTTCGGCACCGCGCAGCGCGCCACGGACGCCATCAACCGCCAGTTCGGCGCCGGCACCGCCGAAGCCATGGACGCGCGCGTGATCCGCGTGCAGGCGCCCGAGCCGCAGCGGCGCGTGGGCTTTCTCGCGCAGCTGCAGGAGCTCGAGGTCACGCCCACACAGGCGGGCGCGCGGGTGGTGGTCAATGCGCGCACGGGCTCGGTCGTGATGAACCAGGCGGTGCGCGTGAAAGACTGCGCCATCGCGCACGGCAACCTGTCGGTGGTGATCAACACCGAGCCGGTGATCAGCCAACCGGGCGCGTTCTCGGGCGGCAGCACCGTGGTGGCGCAGACCTCGCAGATTTCCGTCAACCAGGGCGGCGGCGCGATCCAGATGGTGCGCGGCGGCGCCTCGCTGGCCGATGTGGTCAAGGGGCTGAACAGCCTGGGCGCGAACCCGCAGGACCTGGTGTCGATCCTGCAGGCCATGAAGTCGGCCGGGGCCCTGAGCGCCGAGCTCGAGATCATCTGAGGCCGGCGACATGACCATCTCTGCCAACACCGCATGGACCGGCACCGATGCGGCCAGCCGCAGCGGCGCGCTCGATCAGCGCTTTGCGCTCGACGTGCAGGGTGTCGATGCGCTGCGGCGCACCGTGCGCACCTCGCCCGAAGAAGGCCTGCAGCAGGTCTCGCGCCAGTTCGAGGCCTTGTTCATGAACATGGTGCTCAAGAGCATGCGCGAGGCGACGCCTTCGAGCGGCCTGCTCGATAGCCAGGACCAGAAGGTCTACCTGTCGATGTTCGATCAGCAGCTCACGCAGAACCTCTCGGGGCGCGGCGTGGGGTTGGCCGAGGCGATGCTGGCGCAGCTGCGGCGGCAGCTGCCTTCGGCGGCGACCGAAGCCGACGACGGCATCGGCACACGGCCGATGTCGCTCGAGCCGCCCCCCGGCCTGCCGTACGGCCCGCGCGCGGGCATTCCCATCGGCTCGGCGCCCGGCGCGCGCGTGTCGACGGCGGCCGACCTGGGCGTCTATCAAGTCAGGAACGGCCCTGCACCCGCCGCGAACGCCTCGCTGCAAGGCCAGGTCGATGCGTTCGTGGACCGCATGGGCGCCTCCGCACAGGCGGCCAGCGCCGCCAGTGGCGTGCCTGCGCCGCTGATCCTGGCGCAGGCCGCGCTCGAATCGGGCTGGGGCAAGCGCGAGATCCGCGCCGACGACGGAACGCCCAGCTTCAACCTCTTCGGCATCAAGGCCGACAAGGGCTGGAAGGGCGCGACGGTCGAGACCACGACCACCGAATACATCGACGGCGAGCCGCAGAAGGTGCGCGCGAAGTTCCGCGCCTACGCCTCGTACGAGGAGGCCTTCACCGACTACGCGCGCTTCATCACGCGCAACCCGCGCTACGCGAACGTGCTGGCCACCGCCGACCCGGCGCAGGCGGCGCACGGCCTGCAGCGCGCGGGCTATGCCACCGACCCGAAGTACGGCGAGAAGCTGGTTCGCATCATGCAGAAGTTCGGCTGAGCCCTTCGCACAGCCTGACTGCCCGGACCCGAGAACAACGACACGAGAGGCCCCGAGAGGAGACAAGCGAATGACGATAAAGAACTGGACGATCGGAATGCGGCTGGGCGCCGGCTTTGCGCTGGTGCTGGCGCTGCTGGTGGCCGTGGCGGGCATCGGCGTGCTGCGGCTGCAGGGCGTGGGCGAGGCCACGCAGGACATGGCGTCGCGCACCCTGTCGAAGGAGCGCCTGGCCACGGCCTGGCAGCTGGGCACGGCCACCAACAGCGTGCGCACCTTCTCGCTGCTCAAGAGCGACGACGTGCAGGTGCAGGCGCACCTGCAAAAGCAGATCGCCGCCACCAGCGCCACCATCTCCGAGACGCAGAAGGCGCTCGAGGCGCTGCTCGTGTCGCCGGAAGAGCTGGCGCTGAGCGCCGACATCCAGAAGCGGCGCGGCGAGTACATCGCGCTGCGCCAGCAGATCCTCCAGCTGAAGACCGAAGGCCGCAAGGACGAGGCCGCGACGCGCACCGACACGCAGCTGCTGCCGATGCTCGACGGCTACGACGCGGGCATCCGCGCCATGGTGGCGCACCAGCAGAAGCACATCGACAGCACCGCCGCCGCCATCGACGCGCAGTACCGCGCAGGCCTCCTCTACATCGTCGCGCTGGCCGTGGCCGCGCTGGCGCTGGGCGCGGTGCTTGCATGGCTGCTCACGCGCAGCATCGCCGATCCGGTGGCCGAGGCGCTGCTGATCGCCGAGACCGTGGCCTCCGGCGACCTGAGCCAGGAGTTCGAGACCGAACGCGGCGGCGACTTCGGCCGGCTGCTGCGCGGCATGGGCGAGATGGAAGACACGCTCACCGACCTCGTGACGCGCATCAAGGCCTCGACCGATTCGATCGCGGTGGCGTCGCGGCAGATTGCGGCGGGCAACCAGGACCTGTCGTCGCGTACCGAAGAGCAAGCCAGCTCGCTGGAGCAGACGGCGGCGTCGATGGAAGAGCTGACCTC
>NZ_JBWKYF010000108.1:0-16826 GCF_059423605.1 Variovorax sp. GW460-12-1-14-LB1 | reverse complement strand
GCCCCACCCGCCGCCGACAACGGCTGCCAGATCCCGAGCAGCGGCACCTCGGTGGTCGTCGGCTCGGGCGACCCGGGCGATCCGGCCGCGCCGGAGCCGGCGTCGGGCTACGTGCCCGGCCACAAGCTGGTGTACGCCAAGAACTACATGGTGGTCGCCAACCACCCGCTGGCCACGCGCGCCGGCTGCGACGTGCTGAAAGCCGGCGGCAGCGCGGTCGATGCGGCGGTGGCGGTGCAGGCGGTGCTCGGCCTGGTCGAGCCGCAATCGAGCGGGCTCGGTGGCGGCGCCTTCATGCTCCATTACGACGCGGCGACGAAGAAGGTGCAGGCGTACGACGGGCGCGAGACCGCACCCGCAGCGGCGACCGAGAACTACCTGCGCTATGTGGACGATGCCACCGACACCAGCGCGCCCGTGCCCAGCGCCCGCTGGAGCGGCCGTTCCATCGGTACGCCCGGTGCCGTACGCATGCTCGACATCGCTTATCAAGACCACGGCAAACTGCCCTGGAAAGACCTGTTCGGCTACGGCATCACGCTCGCGTCCGACGGCTTCCTGATCGGCGGACGCATGGCGACCGCCATCGCGGGCTCCGCGACACACCTGAAGCGCGACGCCGACGCCACGGCCTACTTCTTCAACGCCGACGGCACGCCGAAGGCGCTGGGCACCAGGCTCACGAACCCGGCCTACGCCAAGACGCTGAACGCCATCGCCACGCAAGGCGCCAACGCCTTCTACGCAGGCGACATCGCCAAGGGCATCGTCGACAAGATCGGGGTCAGCGCCGCTGTCGATGGCTCGGCCATCACGCCCGGCAAGACCACGCAGGCCGACCTGGCCAGCTACAAGGCCAAGCGCCGCGACCCGGTCTGCGGCACCTACCGCGATTACTACGTGTGCGGCATGTCGCCGCCGTCCTCGGGCGGCATTGCGGTGATGCAGACGCTCGGCATCCTTGAGACCTTCAATCTCGGCCTGCATAAGCCGACCGCCATCGACCTCGAAGGCGGCAAGCCGAGCGTGATGGGCGTGCACCTGGTGAGCGAGGCCGAGCGCCTGGCCTACGCCGACCGCGAAAAGTACGTGGCCGACACCGACTTCGTCCCGCTGCCGTACGGCTCGATCGATTCCCTGATCAATAAGCCCTACCTGCAGGGCCGTGCCAGCCTCATCAGTCTGGCGAAGAGCATGGGCACCGCCCAGCCCGGCGATCTTGGCGACGTTCCGCTCGGCATCGACAAGACCGAAGAGCACGGCACCACGCATTTCACCATCGTCGACAAGCAGGGCAACGTGGTCGTGATGACTACCACGGTGGAAGGCGGCATGGGGTCGGCCCACATGACGCAGGGCTTCCTGCTGAACAATCAGCTGACCGATTTCTCGGACGAACCGTACGGCAGGCCCACGCAGACCTACAAGGTTGCCAACCGCGTCGCCCCAGGCAAGCGTCCGCGCAGCTCGATGGCGCCAACGCTGGTGTTCAAAAAGAACGCCGACGGCAGCATGGGCGAGTTCGTGATGGGCACCGGCTCGCCCGGCGGCAGCAACATCATCCAGTACGTGGTGAAGACGCTGGTCGGCGCGCTCGACTGGGGGCTGGATGCGCAACAAGCCACGTCGCTGGTCGACTTCGGGGCGCCCAACTCCGTGACCACCAACGTCGGCGGCGAGCACCCGAACGTCGACGAGACCAACTCGGGCCTCAACGACCCGCTGGTCGCCGGATTGATCGGGCTGGGTCACAAGGTGTCGGTGACACCGCAGTCCAGCGGCGTGAGCACCATCATCCGCACGAACGTCGGCGGCAAGCCCGCACTGACCGGCGGCGCAGACCCGCGCCGCGAAGGCATCGTGCTGGGCGACACCTTCACGCCCTGAACGACCAGGGGGCTGGCGCCGCCTTCGCCGCGCCAGCCCCCTTGCCTGATCACCTGCCTGTTTACTTCGCGACTTCCGACACCAGCCGGTACAGGAACTCGCGCCCGTCGTACAGGCGCTGGATCTCGATGCGCTCGTCCAGCCCGTGCGCACGCGCATCGGCCGGCTCCAGGAACATGCCGGTCACGCCGTACATCGGGATGCCGGCGTTGCGCAGGAAGCGGCTGTCGGTGGCGCCGGTGCTCATGGCGGGCACCACGGGCACGCCGGGCCACATCTGCTGCGTGAGCGTCTCGACCGTCTTCACGAGGTCGCCGTTGAGCGGCGAGGCCGGGCTGCGCAGCGGCTTGCCCATGTTGCGCACCACGATCTTGTCGTTGCCCACGGCCTGGGTCAGCAGGCGCTCGACTTCTTCAGGGTCATCGTGCGGCAGGATGCGACAGTTGACCGTGGCCTTGGCCGATTGCGGCAGCGCGTTCTCGGCATGGCCGGCCTGCACCATCGTCGCCACGCAGGTGGTGCGCAGCTGCGCGTTGTAGGCCGGGTTGGCCGTCATGCGCTCGAGCACGCCGGCGTCGGGGTTGCCGCTGCCGATGGCGCGCATGTCGTCGGCCAGCTGGCCGGTGGCAAACGGGGCGCTGCGCGCGAAGTAGGTCTTGGTGACGTCCGCGAGCTTGATCGGGAAGGCGTAGTTGCCCAGGCGCTCCAGGCCGGCCGAGAGCGCGTAGATCGGGTTGGTCTTGGTGGGCACCGAGCTGTGGCCGCCGACGTCGCGCGCCTCGAGCATGTAGGTGGTGTACATCTTCTCGGCCACCTGCATGCGGTGCAGGTTCGGCTTGCCGCCGCGCAGCTCGCCGCCGCCGCCTTCGTTGATGCCGAACTCGGCCTGCAGCAGCTCGGGCTTGTTGTTGATGAGCCAGAAGGCGCCGTTGCTGAGCGCGTCGCCGCGCTCCTCGTCGGCGGTGAGCGCCAGGATGATGTCGCGCTTGGGCTTGAAGCCTTCCTGCTTGAGCTGCCCCAGCACGGAGACCAGCGCCGCGGCCATGGCCTTGTCGTCGATGGCGCCGCGCGCCGTGAAGTAGCCGCCGGTTTCCTGCAGCTTGAAGGGGTCGGTCTTCCAGTCTTCGCGGCGGGCCTCGACCACGTCGATGTGGGCCAGCAGCAGCAGCGGCTTCTTGCTGCCGTCGCCCTTGAAGCGCAGCACCAGGTTCCCCTTCTTCGGGAAGGGCTCGAAGATCTGGATGTCGCCGGGCGCGAAGCCCGCGTCGACCAGCCGTTTTTCCATGGCCCGCGCCGCGACCGTGTTGTCGCCCACCGAGTGGGTGGTGTTGATCTCGATCAGTTCCTTGTAGATCTCGCGAAAGCGCTGCTGCTGCGCAGTGAGCGGCGCGGTCTGGGCCTGGGCGCCGGCGATGCCGGCCAGGGCCAGCGAGAGCGCGAGCACGCCGCGTCGGGCGGCGGTCAAGGGCGAAGAAGAAAACGACGAACGGCGACGGGTCTGCATCCTCATGGTCTGGCTCTCTCCGATGGTTGTTGTGGCGAGGGGCAGCATAGCAAGCGGGCCACGTTTTCGCCCGCGCCTGAGCGACCGCGAAGACAGGCACACTCGCGGCCATGGGCACGCGCATGCAATGGGACATCTTCTGCAAGGTCATCGACAACCACGGCGACCTGGGCGTCTGCTGGCGCCTGGCCTGCCAGCTCGCGGCGGCGGGCGAGCGCGCGCGGCTGTGGGTCGACGATCCGACGGCGCTGAACTGGATGGCGCCGGCCGGCTGCGACGGCGTGCAGGTGATCGACTGGTCCGACGCCGAAGCTGTGCGCCGTGCCGTCGCCGACCCTGTGCCTGACGTGTTGGTCGAGGCCTTCGGCTGCGACCCGGAGCCCGAGCTCATCGCGCGTTTCGCACAGGCCCCGAGCCCTGCGCAAGCCTGGATCAACCTCGAGTACCTGTCGGCCGAGCCCTATGTCGAGAAACTGCACCGGCTGCCCTCACCCGTGTTCAAGGGCCCAGGCGCCGGGCTGACGAAACGTTTCTTCTACCCGGGCTTCACGCCCGCGACCGGCGGCCTGCTGCGCGAGCCCGACCTGATGGCGCGCCAGGCGCGCTTCGACCGCGCCCGCTGGCTGCAGGCGCAGCAGATTCCCTGGCAGGAAGGCGAGCGCCTGGTGTCGCTCTTCTGTTATGAGCCGCCCGCGCTGGCCGCACTGCTCGCCCAGCTGGCCGCCGACCCCGTGCCCACGCGGCTGCTGGTCACCGCGGGCCGGGCCGCCCATGCGGTGCAGGCCTGCCTTGCGAACACCGACGCGCCCGATCGCCCACCGGGCGGCCGGGGTTCGCTATCAATTTCATACCTCCCCTACCTCAGCCAGGCGGATTTCGACCACCTGCTGTGGGCCTGCGACCTCAACTTCGTGCGCGGCGAAGACTCGCTGGTGCGCGCCCTCTGGGCCGGCGCGCCGCTGGTCTGGCAGATCTACCCACAGGACGACGACGCGCACCACGTCAAGCTCAACGCCTGGCTCGACTGGCTCGGCGCCCCGCCGGAGCTGCGGCTTTTTCACCACGCCTGGAACGGCTTCGGCGACGCGCCCCTGCCCCCGCCCGGCCCGCTGGACGCCTGGCGCGAAACCGCCCATGCGGCGCGCGGCAGGCTGCTGGCGCAGGACGATCTGCTGGCCCAGTTGCGGCAGCTGGTCGCCGGAAAAAGCTAAAATAGCGGGCTTTGCGGAATTCAGCCCTGGCCGCCACGGTCGGGGAGGCCTTTCGCCAAACCTGCCGCGGGACATGTACGGCGGGGCCAGATACGACGGCATGCAGCGCCGAGGGCCCCGCGCACCGAGCGGCCAACATCCAGAGAACCTGATATGAAAATCGCTCAAGAAATCCGCGCCGGCAACGTCATCATGCACGGCAAGGACCCGATGGTCGTCCTCAAGACCGAATACAGCCGCGGCGGCCGCAACAGCGCCACCGTGCGCATGAAGATGAAGAGCCTGATCGCCAACTTCAACACCGAAGTGGTCTTCAAGGCCGACGACAAGATCGACCAGATCGTGCTGGACAAGAAGGAGTGCACCTACTCCTACTTCGCCGATCCGATGTACGTCTGCATGGACGCCGAGTACAACCAGTACGAAGTCGAAGCCGAGAACATGGGCGACGCCCTGAACTACCTCGAAGACGGCATGGCCGTCGAAGTGGTGTTCTACGACGGCAAGGCCATCTCGGTCGAACTGCCGACCAGCGTCGAGCGCGAAATCACCTGGACCGAGCCGGCCGTCAAGGGCGACACCTCGGGCAAGGTCATGAAGCCCGCCAAGATCGCCACCGGCTTCGAAGTCGGCGTGCCGCTGTTCGTGTCGCAAGGCGACAAGATCGAAATCGACACCCGCACCGGCGAATACCGCAAGCGCGTCTGAGCGCGTCTGCACCTGGCTGACCACCACCACGACGAAGGCTCCGCAAGGAGCCTTTTTCGTTGGCGGGCACGCGGGTTGCATCGGCGCACAATGCCAAGCCAATTCCGTTCGACGACCGTTTCATGAACAACACGCACAACATTCACGACAAGCGCCTGGCCGATGCCTGGGCCACGCTGCAGTCCCATTCCGACCGGGGCCTGCCCCTCGATCCCGATCCCTCGCGCCTGGCCTTCGCCGACCCCGAGTTCCTGCTGCGCCGCGAAACGCGCGGCATCCGCATGCAGCTCGAGCTGATGAAGCCCGACCTCGAGCAGCGCGCCCATGGCATCGAGAACACGGTGGTGGTCTTCGGCAGCGCGCGTTTCCGCAGCGAGGACGAAGCCGCCGCGCTGGTCGCGCAGGCCGAGGCGGCCGGCGACACGGCCCTGGCCGAGCGCTGGCGCCGGCTCTCGCGCAACTCGCACTACTACGAGAAGGCACGCACCTTCGGCAAGCTGGTCGCGCAGTACAGCGAGAAGAAGGAACCGCAGGACAAGCTCTTCGTGTGCACCGGCGGCGGCCCGGGCATCATGCAGGCGGCCAACCGCGGCGCGCACGAAGCCGGCGGCCTCTCGGTCGGCCTGGCGATCGCGCTGCCGATGGAAGAAGAAGCCAACCCCTACGTCACGCCGGCGCTGAGCTTCAAGTTCCACTACTTCGCGATCCGCAAGATGCATTTCATGATGCGTGCGAAAGCGCTGGTGGCGTTCCCGGGCGGCTTCGGCACGCTCGACGAGCTGTTCGAGGTGATCACGCTGGTGCAGACCAAGAAGTCGAAGCCGGTGCCGATCGTGCTCTTCGGCTCGGACTACTGGAAGAAGCTGATCGACTTCGACTTCCTGGTCGACGAAGGCGTGATCTCGCCTGGCGACGTGAAGCTCTTCGAATACGTCGACGCGCCCGAAGACGCGTGGGACGCCATCAAGCGTTTCTACAAACTCTGACCGCCCCGGTCAGGCGTCGTCGCTGTCGTCGGGCCGCAGGGCCTGCTCGAAGAAGCGCGTGAGCGCGCGGGCACGGCGGCGGCGGTCGGCCACGGGGTTCGCGTGCGGCCCCATGGCCACGGCATCGTCGGCCACGCCGTGCAGCGCATTGAAGAGGATCACGGCCGTCAGCGTCGCGTCCTCGACCTCCCACACGCCCGCAGCGTCGCCCTGTTTCAGAAGGGTGACCAGCTGCGTGATGACGACGTTGTCGTTGCGCATGCGCCGGTCCTCGGGCCGGTACTCGTGGAACACCACGTCGTGCAGCGCGACGTTGTCCAGGTAGGTCTCCAGCCCCGCTTCCACCCAGGCCTTGAGCCGCGCGCGGTACTTGCCCGGCGCGTGGCGGTCCATCGCCTCCTGCAGGCGGGCGCAGAAGGTGTCGACGAAGCGCTGCTGCAGCGCGCCGAGCAGCGCCTCCTTCGACGGAAAGTACAGGTAGAAGGTGCCCTTGGCCACCTGCGCACCGGCCGCGATGTCGTCGATGCTGGTGGCGGGGATGCCCTTGGCGATGAACAGCTGCTCGGCGGCGTCCATCAGCGCGACGGCGCGGGTCTGCGGCGCCTTGGTGCGGCGGCGCGCGGCGGTGGCGGGGGCGTCGTCGGGGCTGCTGCTTGTCATGGTCAAGAACCGGCCATGGCACCGGCGCGTGCCGTGTCGATGGCGGCGTGCACCGCCGCAGCATCGAGCCGCAGGCCGCGCGGGGCCAGCACGCGCTCGCGCAGCCAGGCCAGGGCCTCGTCGGTGCGGGCGAAGGTGCTCGCGGGAATGCCGAAGAGTTTTTCGACGTTCATCTTGCTGATCTTCTCGAACTGGTCGGCGGGCACCACGCTCGCCATGCCCATCATATGGCGGCGGATGTCGGCGCCACGCGCCTGCAGCCACTGCCTGGCACTCTGGGCGCTGCCCTCGGGATGCACCAGCGCGTCGGCGTCCGCGAACACGCGCAGCGAGACAAAGGGCTCGCCGCGGTCGAGCCAGCGGTTCCAGTCCTCGGTGAAGGCCTGCAGGCTTTCCAGCGTCTGCAGGCCTGCGGACACGCTGATGACCAGCGGCCATTGACTGAGTTCGTGACGGATCATGAAAGTCTCCTTGTAGACAACCGGAAGGCGCCGGGCACTGCGGCGCAGGAAGGGAATGCGGACGGCGGGCATGGCGAACGGCTCAGGCACGCGTGGCGGCTGCAAGCGCGGCGGCCCGCGGCCTGACACGCAGCAGCAGCCCCGCCGCCACCAGGCCGGCCACGCCGGCACAGGCCATCGCGGCGTGGAAGCCGCCCGCGAGCGCATCGCTCAGCAGCCGCTGCGCCATGCCGGCGTCGAGCACGACCAGCGCGCCGAGGTCGTGGCGGGACACCGCCGCCACGGCCGCCTGCGGTGCGTCGGGCACGCCGGCACGCGCGAGCGACTCGGCCATCAGCGCGGTGGCGCGCGTGCGCATCAGCGTGCCGAGCAGCGCGATGCCGATCAGCATGCCGCCCTGGCGCAGCGCATTCATGGTGGCCGAGGCCATGCCCGAGCGCTGCGCGGGCACCGAGGCCATCACCGCCGTGCTCGTGGCCGGCACGGCCAGGCCCGCGCCCGCCCCCAGCGCCACGAAGAGCAGCGCCAGCGGCAGGTAGGGCGTGTCGGCCGAGAAGAACGTCAGCAGCAGCATCGCCACGCCGATCAGCCCGTAGCCCGCGACCATCAGCGTGTGCACCTCGAAGCGGCGCGCCAGCCGGCCGAACTGCGAGGCCACAAGGCCGGTCGCCACGAACTGCGGCACCAGCCGCCAGCCGGTCTCGCTGGCCGACCAGCCCTGCACCTGCTGCAGGAACAGCGAGAAGAAGAACAGGCTGGCGTAGGTCGAGAAGCCCAGCACGAACGAAGCGAAGTTGGTGACCGAAAAGCGCGCGTCGCGGAACAGCGCGAGCGGCAGCAGCGGCCGTTCCACGCGCGCCTCCACCGCCAGGAACAGCGCCAGCCCGACACCCGCCGCGACGAGCGCGACCACCGCGTGGCGCGAGCCCCAGCCGTGTTCGCCCGCAGCAATGAGCCCGTAGGTCAGCGCGCCCAGCCAGAGCACGCTGAGCACCTGGCCCGCCGGGTCGAGCGCCGCATGCTCGGGGTGCGAGGACTCGCGCAGGCCCCACATCCCGAGCGCCACGGTCAGCACGCCGATCGGCAGGTTGATGAGGAAGATGCTCTGCCAGCCCGCGTGGTCCACCAGCAGCCCGCCGAGCATCGGCCCGAGGATCAGCGACAGCGCCGTGAACGACGACCAACCGCCAATCACCCGTGCGCGGCTGGCCGGCTCGGGAAAGGCGTGCGCCAGCAGCGACAGCGCGCCCGGGATCATCAGCGCGCCAGCCACGCCCTGCACCGCGCGACCCGCGAGCAGCATGGGCAGGCCCGACGTCATCGCGCACATCGCCGAGCCCACGGTGAAGACCACCACGCCGGCCAGCCAGGCGCGCTTGCGGCCGTAACGGTCGCCGATCGGGCCGGCCGACAGCATGAAGGCCGACAGGCACAGCGCATAGATGTCGATCACCCACTGCAGCCCGGCCAGGTCGGTGGCGAGCGCGCGCTGCAGCGTGGGCAGCGCGACGTTGACGATGCTCACATCGAGCGTGGCGATGAAGCTGCCGAGGTAGACCGCCGCCACCAGGGCCAGGCGGCGGCGTGGGTCGGCAGCCGCCGACGGGGAATGGGAGTCCATGGACGCCTTCGGGTCAGGAACGAAGAAGGCGCCGATACTGACTTTGAGTCAGTATTTTGTCAATCAAATGAGAATTACTGTTATTTGCAACGTGGGATTCAGGCCGCCGTCAGGCGCCCTCCCCGCGCACGTCAGAGCTTCAAGCCCCAGGTCGCTTTCGCGCCCAGCGCGAGCACGCCGCCCACCACCCAGAACACGCCGGCAATGCCGATCAGCGCGCCGAGCGAGCCGAACAGCATCGGCATCGCGACGCTCGATGCGTTGATGGTCATCAGCCGCAGCCCCAGCGCCTCGCCGTGCCGGGCATGCGGCGTGATCTGGTGCAGCATGCTCATCACCATTGGCTGCACCGCGCCGAGTGCGAAGCCCAGCACCACGGAGCAGATGCCCATGGTCCACGGTGAATTCAGCAGCGGGTAGATGGCGAACACGGCCGCAGTGACGACGGTCGAGCTCAGGATCACGCTGCGCTCCGACGCACGCGACGCGATCAGCGGCAACACGATGCGGATGACCGCCGCGGCGATCGCGAAAGCGCCGAGGATGGAGCCGATCACCGAGGCGCTGATGCCCCGGTCGTGGCCCAGCACCGGCAGCACGAAGGCGTGCACGTCCCAGCTCGACGACTGCAGCCAGTTCACGAACAGCAGGCGGCGGAACATCGGCTCGCGCAGCAGGTCCCAGGCCCGCGTGGGCGCGGCGCCCGGCACCGGCGCCACCCGCGGCGGCTCGTGCGCGCCGCGCGCCAGCAGCCAGCACAGCAGCGGCAAAAAGGCCATCACGGCGAAGCAGATGCGAAAGGCCAGCAGGTCGGCCGGCGCACGGCCGGCGTGGTCGATCAGCATCCCGGCCAGGAAAGGCCCGACGAAGTTCGCCGCCGCCGGCGCGATGGCGAGCCAGCTGAACACGCGCTTGAGCTGCGTCGGGTCGGTGGCCGAGCGCCCCACGTGCCGCTGCAGCGCGATGACGGTCGCGCCGGTGGCGCCGCCGGTCAGCAGCGCGGCGATGCACATGACGGGGAACACCGGAAAAATCAGCGCCAGCCCTGCCCCGCCCGAGGCCGCGATCACCGACAGCCACAGCGGACGCTTGAGCCCGTGCCGGTCGGCGAAGCGCCCGGCCGGCAATGCAAGAAACACCTGGGTCAGCGCGAACAGCGCGATCAGCAGGCCGACGGCCGCTGCGCTGTAGCCTTGCTGCAGCGCCAGCAGCGGTGTGGCGAGCCGCATGCCCGCCATCGTGGCGTGCAAACAGACCTGCGCCACGATGACACGCAGCAGTTCAGAACCTTTCACGGGGTGTCGTCGCCCTCGCTGTCAGTGTCGGCCGTGGGCGGCAGCAGCGCCTGCGATTGCGCCTCGGGCAAGGCCTCGACCTTGCGCAGCGCCAGGCGCATCTGCTTGGCGCGCGTGTCGGCCTTGTCGATGGTGTCGGAAGCCTTGGCCACCTGCTCCTTGATGCGCGCGACCCACTCGCCGTAGCGCTCGAACTCGGTCTTGACCGCGCCCAGCACCTTCCAGACCTCGGAGGCCTGGCGCTCCAGCGCCAGCGTGCGAAAGCCCATGTGCAGGCTGTTGAGCATGGCGAGCAAGGTGGTCGGGCCGGCCAGCGTCACGCGGTGCTGGCGCTGGATCGCGTCCATCAGTCCGGGGCGGCGCAGCACCTCGGCATAGAGGCTCTCGACCGGCAGGAACAGGATCGCGAAGTCGGTGGTGTGCGGCGCCGCGAGGTAGTTCTCGGCGATCGACTTGGCCTCGACGCGGATGCGCGTCTCGAGCGCCTTGGCCGCGGCCTCGGCGCCGGCCGCATCGGCGCGCTCGTGGGCGTCGATGAGGCGTTCGTAGTCGTCGCGCGGAAACTTGGCGTCGATCGGCAGCCACACCGGCGCGCCGTCGTCGCCGCGCCCCGGAAAGCGGATCGCGAAGTCGACGCGCTGGCCGCTGCGCGGCTTGGTCTCGACCTGGCGCGCGTACTGCTCGGGCGTGAGCACCTGCTCGAGCAGCGCCTCGAGCTGCACCTCGCCGAACACGCCGCGCGTCTTCACGTTGGTCAGCACGCGCTGCAGGCTGCCCACGCCGACGGCCAGCGTCTGCATCTCGCCCAGGCCCTTGTGCACCTGCTCGAGCCGGTCGGCCACCTGCTTGAAGCTTTCGCCCAGGCGCGCCTCGAGCGTGCTCTGCAGTTTTTCGTCGACGGTCTTGCGCATCTCGTCGAGCTTGGCGGTGTTGCTCTGCTGCAGCTGGGCGAGCTGGGTTTCCATGGTCGTGCGCACCTCGGAAAGGCGGCGCGCGTTCGATTCGCTCAGGCCCTGCAGCTGGGTGTTCAGCGTGTCGGCCAAGGTCTTCTGCAGCGACGCGAGCTGCAGCGCGAAGGCGTCGAGCTGCGCGTTCTGCGTGCGCGTGGCCTCGGCGCCCTGCTGCACCAGCGACTGCTGGAAGGTGGCGAAGGCCTGCGCGGTTTCCTGGCGTGCGCCGCGCGAGCTTTCGCCGATCTCGTGGCGCAGCTCGCGCTCAGTGCGTTCGTTGGCGCGGCCCATGGCGGCGAGCACGCCCAGCATTTCGCTGTGGTCGGGTGGGGGTGGCCGGCGGGCCAGCAGCCAGATGACCAGCACCAGCTGCACCACGGCGAATGCGGCCAGTGCGAGAAGAATCAGATCCGTCAGTTCCAAGGTGGGGGGCGTGTCGCTCTCGCTGTCAGGTTACTTCGTGGCCGCCGGCACCGGCGTGACGGGGGTCAAGGGCCCCTTGCCGGAGCCCCAGGCGATGAGGTTGTCGGCCGCCAGGTCGGCCATGGCGCGGCGCGTGGGCACGGTGGCGCTGGCGATGTGCGGCGTGAGCACCACGTTGGGCACGGTGAGCAGGTCGGGGTGGACCTTGGGCTCGCCCTCGAACACGTCGAGGCCGGCGGCGGCGATGCGCTTCTCGCGCAGCGCCACGGCCAGTGCCGCGTCGTCGACGATGCCGCCGCGCGCGATGTTGACCAGCGTGGCGGTCGGCTTCATGAGCGCGATCTCGGCCGCGCCGATGGTGTGGTGCGAGGCCGGCGAGTACGGCACGACCAGCACGACGTGGTCGGCGGTCTTGAGCAGCTCGTCCTTGCCGACATAGCGGGCCTTGCACTCGGCCTCGAGCGCGGCGTCGAGGCGCGAGCGGTTGTGATAGATCACGTTCATGCCGAAGCCGTGCGCGCCGCGCCTGGCGATGCCCTGCCCGATGCGGCCCATGCCGATGATGCCGAGCGTCGAGCCGTGGATGTCGGAGCCGGCGAACATGTCGTAGCTCCACTTTTCCCACTTGCCCGCGCGCAGGAAGTGTTCGCTCTCGGTGATGCGGCGCGCGGTGGCCATGAGCAGCGCGAAGCCGAAGTCGGCCGTGGTCTCGGTCAGCACGTCGGGCGCGTTGGTGCCCAGCACGCCGCGCGCGGCCATGGCGTCGACGTCGAAGTTGTTGTAGCCCACGGCCATGTTGGCGCAGATCTTCAGCTCGGGGCAGGCGTCGAGCACCGCGGCGTCGATGCGCTCGCTGCCGGTGGTGAAGGCGCCCTGCTTGCCCTGCAGCTTGGCGATCAACTGGTCCTTGCTCCAGGTCTCGTCGGCCTGGTTCGACTCGACCTCGAAATGCTGCGCGAGACGCGCGAGGGTCTCGGGGAACACCGCGCGCGCGACCAGGATCTTGGGCTTGCTGCTGCTCATGGAACGTGTCTCTTTCTTTGAAGGGCTGGAAGGATCAACGGAAGAAGATGAAGGTGCACAGGACGAACAGCGGGACCAGGATCGCCCCCGACCACGCCATGTAGCCGAAGAAGCTGGGCATGCGCACGCCGCGGCTTTCGGCGATGGCCTTGACCATCAGGTTCGGCGCGTTGCCGATGTAGGTGTTGGCGCCCATGAACACGGCGCCGGCCGAGATGGCGGCCAGCGTGCTGGCATAGGTGGTCATGAGCGCCACCGGGTCGCCGCCCGCCGTGTTGAAGAACACGAGGTAGGTCGGCGCGTTGTCCAGGAACGAGCTCAGGATGCCGGTGGCCCAGAAGTACATGGCCGGGTCGGGCTGACCGTCGGCGCGCGTCACGGCCGCCACGATGGCGCCGAACGGGCCCTGTGTGCCGGCCTTGAGCATGGCGATCACCGGGATGATGGTCAGGAAGATGCCGGCGAAGAGCTTGGCCACCTCGGCCATCGGGCCCCACTCGAACTGGTTGTCGGCGTGCACCTTGGGCGCCGTGAGCTTGTACGAGACGATGGCGATCAGCGCCAGCCCCACGTCGCGCACCAGGCCCGGCAGGCCGACCTCGGTGCCGAACACGTCGAACACCACAGGCGATTTCCAGAAGCCGCTCAGCAGCACCAGCGCGACGATGCTGCCCAAGAGCCAGAAATTGGCCGCGCCGTCGAAGCCCAGGCGCGGCGTGTCGGGCGTCGGGTCGACGGGCAGCACGCCGTCCTTGCGGTAGAAGTGGCGGTCGATGGCATAGAACAGCGCCAGCAGCACGGCCAGGATGAAGATCGTCTCGGGCAGGATGTGCTGCGCGGTCCAGAAGAAGCCCACGCCCTTGAGGAAGCCGAGGAACAGCGGCGGGTCGCCCAGCGGCGTGAGCGAGCCGCCCGCGTTCGACACGATGAAGATGAAGAACACGATCACGTGCACCTTGCGCTGCCGGTTGTCGTTGGCCCGGATCAGCGGCCGGATCAGCAGCATCGAGGCGCCCGTGGTCCCCATGAAGCTCGCGAGCACCGCGCCGATGGCCAGGATCGCCGTGTTGAGCCCCGGCGTGCCATGCAGGTTGCCGCGGATGTGGATGCCCCCCGCCACGGTGAACAGCGCCGTGAGCAGGATGATGAACGGGATGTACTCGGCGACCAGTGCATGCACCAGCTGCACGCCCGCCAGCCCCGCGCCGTAGGTCGCGGCAAAAGGCAGCAGGAAGGCCAGCGCCCAAGCGGCGGAAATCTTGCCGTAGTGGTGATGCCAGAACGAAGGCGTGGCCAGCGGCAGCAGCGCGATGGACAGCAGGATGCCGGCGAACGGCACGCCCCACAGCGGCGAGAGCGCGGCGCCGTCGAAATCGGCGGCGAAAGCCAGGGCGGGAAAGAGCATCGGCAGCGCCGCGGCTGCCGTCAGTCGGATCGTTTTCTTCATGGGGGCTGTACCGTACCAGACAGGTCAGTACAGCCTTCAAACGGGGGGTTGTTCGATCTCGAACACCTGGCGCAGGTAGGCCAGGTATTTCTCGTCCTCGCACATGTTCTTGGACGGCGTGTCCGACAGCTTGGCCACCGGCTGGTCGTTGCACTGAATCATCTTGATGACGATCTGCAGCGGCTCGTAGCCCAGGTCGTTGGTGAGGTTGGTGCCGATGCCGAAGGCCAGCAGGCAGCGCCCGCGGAACTGCTGGTACAGCTCGATGGTGCGCGGCACCGTGAGGCCGTCGCTGAAGATCAGCGTCTTGGTGAGCGGATCGACCCGGTTCGCGTGGTAGTGCGCCAGCATGCGCTCGCCCCACTGGAACGGGTCGCCGCTGTCGTGGCGGGCGCCGTCGAAGAGCTTGCAGAAGTACAGGTCGAAGTCGCGCAGAAAGGCGCTCATGCCGTACACGTCGGACAGCGCAATGCCCAGGTCGCCGCGGTATTCACGGGCCCAGCTCTCGAAGCCGAAGATCTGGCTGTCGCGCAGGCGCGGGCCCAGCGCCTGGCAGGCCTGCAGGTACTCGTGCGCCATGGTGCCCAGCGGGATGAGCCCGAGCTTCATGGCGTACAGCACGTTGCTGGTGCCCGCCAGCTGCGGCAGCCGCTCGCCCGCAGGCGACTTGGCCGGCGGCGAGGCCACGGCGCCGAGCCGCTGGGTCAGGGTGCGCAGCACTTCCTCGTGCCAGTCTTTCGAGAAGCGGCGGCGCGTGCCGTAGTCGGCGATCTTCAGGTCGCCCAGGCCGGCTTCCTGCAGCTGGCTGATCTTGAGGTCGAGGCGGCGGCGGCCTTCTTCGAAGTCGGGGTTCTTCTGCGTGTTGCGAAAGTAGACCTCGTTCACGATGGCCAGCACCGGGATCTCGAACAGGATGGTGTGCAGCCACGGCCCCTTGATGCGGATCTCGAGCTCGCCCGAGGGCTGGGGAATGACGTTGATGTACTTCTCGTTGAGCCGGAACAGGCCCAGGAAGTCGACGAAGTCGCTCTTGATGAAGCGCATCGAGCGCAGGTAGGCAAGTTCGGCATCGCGAAACTGCAGCGAGCACAGGCTGCGGATCTCGTCGCGGATCTGTCCCGCGAACTGCGCGAGGTTGACGCCTGGGTTGCGGCACTTGAAGCGGTACTCGACCCGCGCCCCCGGAAAGTGGTGCAGGACCACCTGCATCATCGTGAACTTGTAGAGGTCGGTGTCGAGCAGGCTGTGAATGATCATGGTGCGGTGCGCGGTGTCTCGGGTCTCTGTCGTCGGCGTCCGTTCCATTATCACGGCCTGCGTCGGCCTGTGCCTACGAGGGCCGGCCTGCACGTCCTACCGGCAGGGGGAATCACTCACGCGACATTGGTTTCACGGCGGCGGCATGTTCCGCCGGGTCATCACTCTTTCTCAAGGAGATTCGCATGAACAAGGACACCATCGAAGGCAACTGGAAGCAGCTCAAGGGCAAGATCAAGGAGCAGTGGGGCAAGCTGACCGACGACGACTTCGACGTCATCGCCGGCAAGCGCGACCAGCTGCTGGGCCGCATCCAGGAACGCCACGGCATCAGCCGCGACGAGGCCGAGAAGCAGGTCAAGGACTGGGAATCTCGCGACGGCCGCTCGCCGGACGCACTCTGGTTCGAGAAGAACTGAGAAAGAAGCAAGCGCCCTGCGCCCTTCCCTTCTCTTCTCTTTCCCTGTCATTCACCGCAAAGGACACACACCATGAAAAAACAACACCTCGTCATGCTCGCCCTCGCCTCCACCTTCTTCGTCGCCGGCCAGGCCGGTGCGATGACCAAGGACGAGTACAAGGTCGCCAAGGAAAAGGTCGAGGCCGACTACAAGGTCGCCAAGGCCCAGTGCGACACGATGAAGGACAACGCCAAGGACGTCTGCCAGAAGGAAGCCAAGGGCAAGGAAGAAGTGGCCAAGGCCGAACTGGAGCAGCAGTACCAGCCGAGCGACAGCCATGCCCGCAAGGTGGCCGAAGAGAAGGTGAAGGCCACCTATGAAGTCGCGAAGGAAAAGTGCGACGACCAGAATGGCGCAGCCAAGGACGCTTGCGTGAAGCAGGCCAAGGCTGATGAAGCTCAGGGCAAGGCCGACATCAAGGCCATGAAGAAGACGATGTAAGCGGGGCTGCGCCCCCACTCACGGACGGCGCCTGCGGGCGCCGTTTTTCATGGGCGCTCAGGCGCGCAGCGAATCGACCACTTGCTGCAGCGCCTCGGGCAACTGCACCGGCCGCTGCGTCCCGCGGTCGACGTACACATGCACGAAGTGCCCCTGCGCGGCCGCGGTGTCGGAACCCTCAGCGAACAGCGCGATCTCGTAGCGCACGCTTGAGCGGCCCGCCTGCGCCACGCGGATGCCCGCCTCCACCGTCTGCGGGAAGGCCACCGGCGCGAAGTAGTTGCACTGCGTCTCGACCACGAAGCCGATGGTCTGGCCGCCATGGATATCGAGCGCGCCGCGCTCGATGAGCAGCGCGTTCACCGCGGTGTCGAACCAACTGTAGTAGACGACGTTGTTGACGTGGCCGTACATGTCGTTGTCGGCCCAGCGCGTCGGGATGCTGCGAAACGCCCGGTAGGCGCTGCGGGTGTGGGGCGTGGGCTTGGGGG